>JAHITE010000080.1 GCA_018817585.1 Candidatus Omnitrophota bacterium | reverse complement strand
GTTTCAATAATATTTTCCACATAATTTGTGTATTCCCGAAGTTTTTGCTCAATTATTTTTTGATCAGTCAAATCCACGACAGAATGGACCAAACCAATCAATTCATTTTCTTCGTTTAACAAAGGATCAACTGATAAAGACAACCACTTATCCATTTTTTGGATAACTAAAATACTGCGCTGCTTGGTTTTTAGCGTATTATAAATCGGGCATAAACCCTCAGCCTCATTGTCATGAATCAGCTCATGACAATCCTGCCCAATAATTTCCGCGTAAGGTTTGTTCACAAAATTACTCTGTGATTTATTGCAGCGGACAATCTTACCCTCTAAATCCAAAAGCGATAGGCCATAACCAATTGAATCAAACGTTACCCGCCATTCATGAGCCGCCACCCGTAAAGAATTTTCCGCGTTTTTTCTTTCCGTCATATCATGCAGCATCACCAAGGTCATTGTTTTTTCTTCCCACTCTGTATCTACTGCCCGCATTGCCGCGATTTTCTCAGTTCCGTCAGGATAGGTAATTATCGTTTCATGAACTCCTTGTTTTATAATATCAAGCCCTAAGGGGCGTTCAATAATTTCCGCCAGCAACCGGCCAAATAAAATAGTCGCGCTGGTATTAGCAAATTTCACAATCCCCTTATCATCAACAATCAAGATACTATCTGTACTTTTTTCAACAATGTTCAGAAAGTTTTGCCGGCTTATTTCCAATGTGCCTTTTGCTTCCTGCAAATCTTCCAGAATATTCAAAGTTGCCTCTTGTCCTTGGACAAGCTCTTGGGTCAGGTTTTTGTAGTTTTCTTCTGATGCTTTTAAGCTCTGTTCTGTCTCCATCCGTTCCGTAATATCTTGTCCGGAACTAAATATCCCAATAATCATTCCAGTATTATCGCGTAGAAGACTAGTCTGCCAGCTGATATGGCGGATACTGCCTGCGGCGGTTTTTATATCATTTTCATAATATTTCTTACTTTGTATCTCTCCGCTTAACAGCTGATTAAATTTTTTTATTGCCTCATCTTTGTTTGGTACAAAATTTTCAAACCAGTTTTTACCTATAATTTCCTGTTCTGTTTGCTCCAGGATTTCACAGCTTTTTTTATTTACCAGCGTAATCTCTCCCTTAATACTTAAAGCCACAAACATTGTCCCGGTAATATCAAAATAACGCTTTGCCCGGTCTGTTTCATCTTGTAAAATTTTTTCTATTTTTTTCCGTTCAGCTATTTCCTGATTAAGCTTAGCGATTGAGGTTGTCGTTGTCTTTAAAACTTTCACCATATTATTGAACGACTGGCCTAAAATCCCGATTTCATCTTGCGTCTGACTTTCAAATAAAACATCCAAATTCCCTTTACTGATTTGATCTATTGTCTGTGTAAGCTTTACTAAAGGAAATATTATCGAGCTCATCAACCTAAGCCCGATAATTGAAACAATAACGCACAATAAGATTATCATGGACAAGGAAAAAGTTTTTGCTTTATTCAATATTCTTAAATACGGAGTAATATCTAAAAAACTCAACACCGCGCCGATGTTCTGGCCATCAATATCGATTAGCGGAAAAGCACAAAACGCGAACTGCTGATCATTGGCATGAAGAATTTTACTAATTACCTGCAAGCCGCTGGAAGCCGCTTCTATTGTTTTTTCCAGTTCATTATCTAAAAGCAAAGCGTATTCTTTTTCCAAGGTACTAGTAACAACCACAAATTTTTTAAATTTAACAATTCCCCCAAGCTTATTATCTAGAGTTTTAATGTCTTGAGCATTACGTTCATTAATTAAAATTTTATTAACGCATAAGACTGTCTTTGCTCCAGCAAAATATTGCATATCATTAATCACTGAATTAAGGTATTGCCCGATTTCCAAATATCCGATTAAAGTCTTATTGTGAAAATACGGTTTATATGCCCGGTATATTAGATTGTCATTGGCTATAGTAATCCCGGAAACAATATCCCGCGCGGTTTTGTCCTGCAAAGAACTTGGCAGGACAACTAAATCCCCATAAACATTTTGTCTATGCATCCGCAAAAAACAATGTCCATCCGGAAGAATAAACTTAACTGTATCAATTTGATACTGATCACGCAGCACTTTAAATAAAGGCTGAGAGTATTCATCCAGCTTTTTTTTGTTTCTTTCCAGATATATGCCTTTTAAAACATCATCATTGATAATAAGCTCAAGCGCCATAGCTAAAGATCTTACCTTGCTGTTTTGGCCTGTGCGCCAAACTGTTTCAACATGCTGCGCGTCATTAATCACGTATTGTTTTACCAGATTTTTCTGATTATGGATAATAATCTGTAAAACAATAATTACTAATAAAATAATCACAAAAAATGACAAAATAATTCTTTGTCCTATTTTCATACTCGCTCCTTAAAACAATCTGTCTGCCGCGCTGAATAAGCCTTTATTCATTAAGATAAAAGTAAAAACCGCGATAAGAAATGCCAATAAACTCACGATGAATGTCTTAGCGCCATTAATCGTTCCGATTTTCTTGATATCCGCGTTAAGGCCGATAGCCGCCATGGCAATGCCCCATAAAATATTTAGAACCGGTTTTAAGACAGGGATTGCGGCTGCTGCTAAACTCGGCATTAAGCTAAACAAGATCCCTGATAATAAGAAAGCCCACAAATACCACGGGGTATAAAGCTTACCTTTTATAAAGCTGGAAAATAAAGGGATGATAAATAATAAGCCGAGATAGCGCAGGGCTTTTATTGAAAGCGCCAGATCTTTTACTGCCTGAGGCAAATCAGCAACCGAGGCTTTGACAAATCCGCTGAACTGTAAAACCGATCCGGAAAAAGCAGCGTAATCTAAGCCGGATATTTTAAAAAAAGCCGCGGTTAAAGGCAGGATAATAAATAATCCGATTAATGCTGATAAAAAAACCGCGATTAAACTAACTGAGATATCCTCCGGCTCGGCATCGATTGCCTGTGAGGTTATAGTAATTGCCGAAGCTCCGCAGATACACGAACCAGCTGCCACTAAATATCCCACTTTTTCCTTTAACCCGAATAAGCTGGAAAGCAGCAAAGCCGATATAATATATACTAAGAAAACAACCAGCAATATGATTAAAAAGTCCCTTTCTTTAACCACGCTTGCCGCGTGAAAATTTAAAGACACTGCTCCGTAAATTGCTACTCCCGGAGGAATACAGATTAACGGCGCACGCTTAATCCCGGTTAATGCCTTTTCCGGAAGCAAGACAAAAGCTTTTATGGCAATACCCAGTCCCATGGCTATAACTAATGGGTCAAAAATCGGCAGATTGCTCAGATTACTAATCATCAAACCCAAGCCGCCCACGCAAGCCGCGATTAAAAATCCTGGCGCTATTGATTTAAGCATTTTAATCATGTTTTCTGCTCCTTATCTGTTAAAATCTACTTTTCCAGTTCCTGAATCTGCTTCTCAAGATCTTGAATTTTCTTTTTCATTTCCATCATTTTCAATTCCCGGCCGACAGCAGACTTCTGAAATATTTCCAAATCACGCATCTTACGGTTAAGCTCTTTTATCGATTGCCTTTCTTTACTTATATCCTGAGCAATATGCACCGCGCCGGCCATTTGCCCATTGACACCAAAAATCGGCGATGTTTTGATCCGAAAAGGAATTCCAATAGATACATCCTCGATTTCCGCGATATGTATTTGCTGATCTTTTGTTGTAAACTCCATGGGGCAGCCCTGCCAGGGAGAATCCTGTTTATGCCAAAGCTCATAACATTTTCTGCCTTCGATTTGATTAGGCTCCATTTTTAAATAATTAGCGCAAGCTTTATTCACGCGCACAATCACATTATTTGTATCCTGAATAAAAATCAGATCATCAATCGAATCAAATGTCCTATGCCAATCAGCTACTAATAGCTTTAATTCTGATTCCGTTTTTTTCCGTTCGGTCATATCCAGCGCGTACTCGATCACCTGTTTAATATTACCCGCATCATCAAAAATCGGATCACAATGTACCTCCACAAATCTTTGGTTGCCTTGCTGGTCATAATGAAGGTGCTCGACAATAACTGCTTTTTTTATTTTTTTAACTTGCGCCATAGGGCAAACATTATCCGCGCCATCACAGGGATTACTTCTTTTATGCGTAATTTCATAACAAGTTTTTAAGCTCTGATCCTTAGCAATAAACGCGTGAGAATTTGCCAGAACAATCGAATAATCCTCAGCATTGATCACGAGAAAAGGATATGTCAATGACTCAATAATATTTTTCAAAAATTGATTATTCTTAAACAATTCTTTTTCCATAACCGCTGTTTGCAGGCTCAAACCTGTGACATTAACCATATTCTCAAGCATTGCGTCCATGTTTGGGGTAATTACATGACGGCTAAACAAGGCAAATACGCCGATAGTCTGGGCCTGTGATACAATCCGATAACCGGCAAAGGAAACCAGCCCTTTTTCTTTCGCCCCTGGATGCTCCTGGATGCTCGGTTCATTAGCAATATCATTAGTAATAAACTTTCGATCTTCGCCTGAAGCAATTTTGCCGATTTTATAACAATCAAAAGGCATCCGTACGGCTTTATTAATATCCGTGTATGACCCTGAACCGGCTATTAAGTGCAAACACTTGTCTCGATAACGACAGATAGGCTGATCATCCTGATTATTAGCATGAATGCAGTCCTTATCACACAAGTCTCCTGGCTTGATCATCCATATTCTGGCAAAATCAGCATCAAATATCTTAACCGCGGCGTCAGTTACCAGTTTCATTTTATCAGTCAATTCTCCAGGAGCTAATAAATTATCCTTTAAACTATTTATTCCTTCCAGTTTTGCCTGTTCTTTGGACTTATCAGAAATATCGCGGACAATAGAAATTAGATAATTATTTTGCTCAAAGCGAACAAACTTAGTACTCACTTCCACCGGAAACTGAGAACCGTCTTTTCGTCTATGAATTGTATTCTGCAGCATTGTCAGTGCTGATTCTTTAATCAACTGGATATGTTTAGCCCAACGCTCTGGAGTAAATAACGGGGCTATATCCAAAACTGTTTTTGAAAGCAGCTCAGCTTTATCATATCCCAGACTTTCACAAGCTTCTTTGTTCGCGTAAATAAGCTTGGCGCTTTCCAGGGAAATGAACAAAATCGCGTCTCGGGATTGTTCCATTAAATTGCTTAATAATAGCAGGTCTTTTTCAATTTGTCTACGCAAAGCAATATCTTCACAATCTTCATACATCACGACAATTCTTTTATCCTGCAAAGTCTCGCCAAAACGCGCCGCGCTGACATTACAGATAATATCTCTGCCGTCATAAGTCCGGCAGGGGAATTCCTGGGCATAACATTTTTTACCGTCTAATACAGGATAAATCATATCGGCGATCCGCTGAAAATCCTCGTCACTGCGATAGAACCTCCGGGTTGATTGACCAATGATTGTCTCACGATCTATATTAAATATTGTCTTTACCGCTTTATTAGCAAACACAATTTTTTGGTTAACCAAGCCAATAACCGCGTGCGGCACAGCATTTAAAATACTGCTTACCGTTTTATTTTCTTCCGCGCGCGCGAATTGATCAAGCACCGTTTGCTCAGATTCTGCTAATTTTCGCTTTAGCTGTTTTATTTCCTGCGATAGTTTTTCTGACGCGCTATTTTGTTCAGACATAATAAACACTCCGAGTATAAAATTATTCAACTGTTTTTGACTTGCTTGCTGCTTGTTTTAAATCCCTAATCTCTTCTTTTAGTTCTTTCATTTTTATTTCCCGGCCAACAACAAAGTGATTGAAATGTTCCAGTTCACTCATTTTGTTTTTAAGCGCTTCTTCAGTCAGTTTTTGTTCCGTGACATCGCGAAAACTCCAGACTCTGCCCACAGTCAATGTTCCAATTTTCTGAGGCTTTGAGGCACACTCGATTATTTTACCGTTTTTAAATTTAATAATATCAAAACTAGTGGAATCTGGCTGACTGTATGCTTTTTCAACGCTTGCTTTAACCTGCTCTGGATTTTCTACTTGCTTAAACGATTCGGCCCAAAAAGTGCTATCGCCACCGATTTTTAAAATTTCCTCGGGAATTTTCCAGATATCCAGAAAATTGCGATTATAGCGGGTAATCAGGCCTTTATCATTCACCACCAAAATCCCGTCAGCCGTAGACTCAATAGTAGCAGTAATTAAAGATAAAGATTCGGTAATTTCCTTGGATTTTAATTGTTCAGCATATCTTAATTCTTTTTCCCGACGCAGAGAATTGCTGATATCAATGGTCATTTGATTAAACATTCTCGATACTCGGCCGATCTCATCTCCTCTTGTCGTCGGCAGTTTATAATTTAAATCTCCTTCGGATACCCGCTTCAATCCCTGCTCAACAATAAAAATAGGCCGAATAATAATTTGCAGCAAAAGGAATACAACGGAAATACTGATAATAATCATACCGATCATGGCGATCATAATACTTAAATTTTTAGCGGAATTAATCGCGGTTAATACGGGCTGCCAATCAAGGCTGATATTTAGAACTCCGAGAATTTTATATTTTGTTCCGTGGCAAACAATACATTGATTTTCATTAGGGATCGGAATCGCCTCAGTAAAAATCTCCTGATTTTCTACTCTCCTGTTTTCAATTCCATGGGATTCTTTGCCAAGCAGCGCGTCTGCAACCAATGGGGAGATTGCTCTTTTCTCAAGCATATCCCAGTCAGTACTTCTTTTAATTGTTCCGTTATGGTCAAGAAGACTAATTGATTTTATCCCGGATAATTTTCGAAAATCATCAAATTGCATCTGAATAATATCCTGATCTCCCTCCAGCATGGGAAAGCGGATTCCGGTAAGAATCAAACAGCCTAAATCATTAGCTTCTTTTAAGCCGCGATTCAGGAGAATTTCTTTTTGGGCAGCAAAATTTAAAAAAGTGATTAATGAGAATACACCTACTAAAACAATACCTAGAAAAAAAATGAACTTTGCACCCAGCGAAGCACGAATCGGATTTAACATATATTCTGACTCCTTCAGAGAGCGCGCGTTTAACGAAGAGGAAAAACCGAATAACTAAACATAAACTATTTTAATTATTCGGTAATGTTCTGCCGCATTTAGCCGCAATATTTCTATATTTTCGCAAAAACCGCAAACGTATTTGCCGTTTAAAATACCCCGCGATCTTACTTGTAATTACTGACAGCATACAAGCAGCCCCTTTTCTCTGATTTACAGTATATTGATGCCTAGAAAAACTAACACCACTATATCCCCAAAATTAGTAAACTTTATTTAAACTATATTATAGTATAGAATAAATTTAAATGTCAATGTATCTTTACTTAAGCCAATATGTTCGACTCAATAGACAAGCACTAAATTCAATATCACTGCTTCTATCCTCTAAATTTTAAATTATATTTAGGCGCGATTTCACTATTTCCAAAAGCTTATCCAAGCTTATTGGTTTATATAAAAGCTCCTCTTCTTGAAACCCCAATTCTTGCAGCTTTACAATGTCGTTTTCCGCGCCCACTGAGCCGCCGATCAAAATAATCGGGATAGCGCATCCAATCTGACGAAGCTGGGTTAATACCGCGAAACCATCGACTTTTGGCATTTTCATGTCTAACAAAATACAATCAATCTGAACATGGGACTGAATTATCTCCAGAGCATAACCGCCGTGTTCAGCGCTTAAAACTGAAAACCCGTGTTTCGCAAAAAACTTTTCCATGATTAACCGAATTTCTGGTTCATCATCTACCACCAATAATACATGCATAAGCTCGCCCCCCCCCTGGCAAAACTATATATTATTAGCCAGAATATAACAATAGGAATTTCTACTGTATGAATCGGGTATAAAAACTTCAGGGTAAAGAGATAAGTCAATACTTATCGCTTTGCCAGATAAGAAGTTAAATTAATAGCCTGATCATCAATTCCCAGTTTTTTTCGGATATTCTGCCGATGTTTATCAATTGTCTGGCTGGTAATATTTAAAAGTTGGGCGATTTCTTTACTGGTCAAACCGTCACGAATTAATCGGGAGATTTCCGCTTCTCTGGGAGTAAAATTATAATCCGCGGCCTGCTTTGAGGAACGCAAAGAACTATTAAGCTCAGTTAAATGTTTTTTGATCAGCATAATATATTTTTCCGCCCGGCCTCTTAAAGCAACCTTACCCAGTAAAGGTAAAATCTCCTGCTCTATATGACCAATAATATCCTGCTTAACCTTATCTTTTTCCTGTTCGATTTGCGATATTATTTCCTTTAAGGCAAGATTTTTAATCATTAAAACTTTATTCTGGGCTTCTAACTGAATTTCATATTTTTTTAAAGCATCCTCTGATTGTTTGCGCGAGGTTATATCCCGGGCAATGCCGCAGATACCAATAATCTTGTTTTGTTTATCTTTAATCGGGACCTTGATTATATGGAAAGTGCTTGGTATATTATTTATATTTTTGTTATGCTCGAAACTCATTGTTTTGCCTTGCAATACCTGCCTATCGACTTCTTCATTCTCCCGGGCGGCCTGGCTGCCAAAAAGATCTGTATCGGTTTTGCCCCTGATTGTAGACAAAGGCATCTTGAATTTTTTCTCCATGCGGGGATTAACATCAATATATCTTAACTCCTGGTCTTTAATAAATATGCAGTCACTGGCGGAATTAAAAATCGCTTTTAGCCTGGACTCGGTTGAAAATAATAACTGTTTTATCTTTTCTTTTTCCGCCTCCAGCAAATTGCAAATATGCTCTTGGCGGCATTGATTCATATTTTCAATGCTGAATAAATAAGCTAAACGCTTTTTATCTGAACCGCAAACCAGAGTAATCAGGCAAGTCGCGCAAAACACAGTTTTATCTTGACGCATAAAACAAAAACTGGTTTTAAATCTTTGATTTTTCCCAAATAAATAGCTTAATTGAATATTTTGTTTCTGCTCATCCTTAATCTGCATAATATCGCTTATACCTATCTGCTTTAATCTGTCCAAAGGGTATCCCAGGATGATGGCTGCGGCAGCATTTATCGCGTGAACTTTTTCTAATCGCGCGTCGGCTAACAACATTGGCTGCGTGCTATTATCAAAAGTCTGCTTAAAACTATGCTGCGCACTGCGGATAATCATCTTAATTTTAATTCCTTTGTAAAAATGTCACCAGGTCACCAAGTTGCAAGTAGGGACAGGGCTTGCCCCTGTCCGTTTATCAATAATTTGTCCCAATTCCGCTGATTTTATATTGTTTTTATATCGGACAGCCGCAAGGGCTGTCCCTACTGAAAATCTGTGCGTAATAAAAAAAGCCAGAACAGATTTTGCTCTGGCTTTTTTTAATCATCTTTAGACACAAGCGTTGTCTAAATCCCCTAAGCATTCTGTAACAACAACATACACGCTTATATAATACACACAGTCTATTGGGATGTCAACTTTATCTTATGCTTTTAATTTACTTTTTAACCTGCTTTTTCTCTTCAATAATCTTTTCCGCGATCGAGAAAGGAACTTCAATGTATTTTTCAAAATGCATTGAATAATTCGCTCTGCCGCTGCTCATTGAACGCAAGGCACTGGCATATCCAAACATTTCTGACAGCGGAGCTTCTGCTGAGACAATCTGCAGTTTAGCCTTCATTTCCATGCCCAATACTTTTCCGCGGCGGGAACACATATCGCCAACTACAGATCCGGTATATTCTTCCGGAGATGAGGCTTCAATAGACATATAAGGTTCCAGCAAGATTGGTGACGCATTCATAAACGCGCGTTTAAAACACTCTGACGCGCAGACTTTAAACGCCATTTCTGAAGAATCAACATCATGGTAAGAACCATCAGTTAATTCAACCATAACGTCGACAACTGGATATCCGGCAAAACTTCCTTTTAGCATTCTCTCAATAACCCCTTTTTCAACCGCCGGAATATATTCCCGGGGAATTGATCCTCCGGTAATCTTATTGACAAACTCAAAACCATGTCCCGGCTCAGCAGGATAAATCTTAAGCACCACATGCGCGTACTGTCCTTTACCACCTGTTTGCTTAACATGCTTATAGTTTTCAGTAGCACTAGCGGTGATTGTCTCCCGATAAGCAACCTTTGGTTTTCCAACAACTGCTTCTACTTTAAATTCATGCTTTAAGCGGTCGACAATGATTTCCAGATGTAATTCTCCCATTCCGGAAAGAATAGTTTCATCAGTCTCTTTATCTGTTTGCACTGTAAAAGTCGGATCTTCTTCAGCTAAGCGCATCAAGCCTTTGCCCAGCTTATCCTGATCCGGACGACTTTGCGGTTTAATACTCAAAGACATAACCGGCGCGGGAAATTCCATGGCCTCAAGCACAACCTGATTATCCTCATCACAAAGCGTATCCCCGGTTATCGTGCGATCTAAACCAACAACCGCCGCGATATCCCCAGCGCAAATCTCTTCGCGCATATCCCGGGTATTAGCATGCATCTGCATCAAACGGCCGACTCTTTCTTTTCTGCCTTTAGTTGAATTATAAATATAGGTGCCGGCTTTGATTGTTCCGGAGTAAACCCGGAAATATACTAATTTCCCCATATGCGGATCAGCCTGAATTTTAAAAGCAAGCGCGGAAAAGGGTTCATTATCATCAGGCCTGCGAAGAATTTTCTTTTCTACATCATCCGGATCATGACCTTCAACCGGCGGCAAATCAACTGGCGATGGCAGATACATAGTAACCGCGTCCAGCAATCTCTGCACACCTTTGTTCTTAAATGCCGAACCGCACAAAACCGGAACAATTTTATTAGCAATTGTTCCTTTGCGGATCGCGGCAATCAGCTCTTCTTTAGTGATAGAATTTTCGTCTTCTAAATATTTTTCCATTAAACTATCGTCTAATTCCACAGCTTTTTCCAGCAAATTATGCTGAAATTCTTTAACTTTTTCCGCGTACTCCGCGGGAATCGCTTCCAACCGGAAATTCTTACCTTGTGAATCATCTTCATAAATACAGGCTTGCATTTCCAGCAAGTCAATAATTCCAATAAAATGATCTTCCGCGCCCATCGGAATCTGCAAGGGAATAACATTTGCCCCAAGATCATCTTCAATGTTTTTTACAACTGAAAAAAAGTCAGCACCAATCCGATCCATTTTATTAATAAACGCGATCTTTGGGACTTGATATTTATCAGATTGTCTCCAAACTGTTTCCGACTGAGGTTCTACACCGCCAACCGCGCAAAACACGGCAACTGCGCCATCAAGGATTCGCAAACTACGCTCAACTTCTACGGTAAAATCAACGTGACCGGGAGTATCAATAATATTAATCTTATGTCCATTCCAAGCGCAGGTTGTCGCCGCGGAGGTAATCGTGATCCCTCTTTCCTGTTCCTGCTTCATCCAATCCATCTGCGCTTTACCGTCATGTACTTCACCGATCTTATGCGATCTGCCGGTATAAAACAATATTCTTTCGGTTACCGTAGTCTTTCCCGCGTCAATATGCGCCATGATGCCAATATTTCTTACCTTATCTAATTCGATTAAACGTGCCATTGGAACTATCTCCTTTTTATGCTTTTCTATATTTTAAAGTGTTAAAGTCTTTTATTATATCAAATTGTCTGATAAAATCAAGCATCCAGTTATTTTTTCTAATTTATCTATTCTCATCCATCAAAATCAGTACACTTATTTTTCCGCGACACGAATCTCTTTATAAAAAATAACCATATCATCGCCTTCAGAATAAAAATTCACCAGTTTACCTGCTTCTTCAAATTTCACTTTTTTATATAAACCCCGCGCCGCGGAATATTGGTTTCTTGTCGATGTTTCCAGCTTTATTGTCGCTCTGGGTGTTTTCGCTTTAATCAGTTCTTCGGTTTTGATTAGCAGCGATTTTCCAATCCCTCTGCCCTGAAATGATTTATCCACGATTATCCAATAAATATCCCAGGTGAATTCCGTTAATGGCGTACGGCCAAATAAAGTAAACCCGGCTAATTTACCATCCGCTGCTTCTTCAATCAAGCTGTATGTTGTTTTTTTATTATTCTGCAAATCCTCTAACAGTTCTTTTAAAATCTCAATTTCGCCTTCTGTAAAAACCGCGGTACTCTTGGTTATTTTTAAGTACTGTTTTATTTCATATTTCATGCCAGACTCCGGATTCAATCAAGGTTTAGTCTTTCCATAGTTAAACTAAGTATTTTACAAATAATTTCTTCATATGTATACCCCGCGGAATAGGCCTGACGGGCAAAGCCGCTGTCATTATTTATATCCGGATTAGGATTAACATCAATTATAAAAATTTTATTATTGCTTTGCCTCAGGTCTACTCTAAAATAGCCGGAACATCCGATATTTCGCGCTGCTTGAACGCAGAGATCAGCAATTTGTTTTTCTAAATCACTGTATTGATTTTTCGCGATCACTTGGGGAATCAGCTTATTGAAATCCGGACTTTGCCGCTCCCACTTAGCCTCATAACTCATAAACGGTTTTTGCGCGTTGACTTTGGAATAATCCATGATCGAGATACCCAGCATTTCATAAGGCGGCTGACCAATAAAGGACACATTGTATTCATTACCGGAAAGAAACTCTTCAATAATCAGGCCTTCCGGATGCTTTTGCAGTTTTAAATTTATAACTTTATTTAAATCTTCCTGGTTAGAAACCAAAGAATCTTTATCAATCCCCACGCTCGCGTCTTCACAGCATGGCTTAATAAACACAGGCAATTTAAGCTTACTTGAACTCAAGCCTTCTCCTGGCTTAAGACAAAGACCAGCTGGCACAGGCAAACCAGCCTTTAGCAAAAGATTTTTACACAAGTTTTTATCCAAACATTGCTCTAAGACTTTACTTTTATTCCCGGTAAACGCGATCCCGGTCTTCTCCAAGATACCAGCAAAATCAATTTCCCTTTGCGCGTCATAACTAAATCCTTCAAACAAATTAAATACACAGTCGGGATTTAAATTTTTAATTTTTCTTATTAAATTTTTTTCAGACCTTAAAAAGTCGCCAGGCTCGACAAAAAATAAATCGGCAGCTATATTTTTTGCTGACAAAGCTGCTTTGATCGAATCCGCGCAGCGCGAAGCGTCGGCATTATCTTGTCTGGCATTATTTTCGCGGGCAATAGCTATTAATACTTTCACGAGGTATGTATATTATTCCTTTTTAAAGATATGTTTAAAATCTTATCAACCACATCAACAAATTTCTTATTATGCAGCTTGGAGATTAGCATTAAATCACTATACCTAGGAGAAAGCCCTGGCAAAGGGTTTACATCAATTATTTTTGGTACACCCAGGTTGTCCACCCGAAAATCTATGCGTGCCACATCAGCCAAGCCAAGCACCTTAAACGCGGCCATGGCATATTGGCGCAGCAGCTTTAATGTCTTATCCGCGATAACTTCTTCAGCGCGCTCATATTTGATTCGCGCCTGCCAATCCCGCTTATTTTCTATTGAATAAACAAAAGTTTTTTTTTGCTGATTTTGAGAAATCTTCATCATTCCCAGGATTTCAAGCTCCTGATTACCACACAAGCCAACAGTGATTTCTTCGTTTTCCACAAACTCTTCGACCAATGCCGGCTGATGATATTGAGTTAAAATAAAATTAACTTTATCCCGGCATTTATCAATCGAACTGATTACTGAATCATCAAAAATGCCTTTGGACGAGCCTTCCCAGCGAGGCTTAATAATATATTTACGGCCGTCAAAAGGAATAGCCAGACTCTGCAGCTGCTGAAGATCAGATATTGTAAACATTTTCGGAACAGGAATAGAAGAATTTTTTAAAACAACATAGTTAAGCCATTTATCCAGAGTTAAAGCCAAAGCAGCAGGATCAGAACCATAATAAGGGATATTCAGCCATTCCAGCAAGCAGGGAACTTGCGATTCCCGGCTGCGGGTTTTGCCTTTGCCTTCAGCGATATTCAAGACAAAATCCAGTTTATTACTATTAAGCTTGCTGAATAAATCCTGGTCTTGTTCAGCAAGCAAAACTTCAAAGCCCAAATATTCCAATCGCTTTTGCAAAAATTCTATGGTTTCTATTTCATCATATTCTTCGTCCGAGTCGCTGTCTATATCCCTTTTTAGATTAAAACATATTCCCGCCCGAAGCTTATGATTAAGCGCTGTTTTCATTAAATATCCTTTTTCCAGCTAATCACTTTGGGGATTATGATATTCAAATACTTCATTATTATAGTTTCTCAAAACCACTTTATTCGGTGTCATGCTCAGCAAATACTGCGGGTCTAAAGGTATTTTTCCTTTGCCATTAGGGCCATCGACCACAAATCTCGGAACACACATTCCGCTGGTATGTCCGCGCAGATGCTCGATTATTTCTATGCCCCTAAATATTGAGGTCCGGAAATGCGATGCCCCTACCACTTCATCACATTGAAAAATATAATACGGTCTAACCCTGATTGCCTGGAGTTTTTGACAAAGTTCTTTCATTACCTCCACGGAATCATTCACCCCTTTTAACAAAACACTCTGGTTGCTCAAAGGGATGCCGCTTTTTTGCAGCATCTGGCAGGCTGCCGTGGATTCCGGGGTTATTTCCCGCGGATGATTAAACTGCAGATTTATCCAAAGCTTATCATATTTACCCAGAATGCGGCATAAACTCTTGGTTATTCGCTCCGGAAATACTACTGGAGTTCTCGTTCCGATACGAATAGACTGAATATGTTCAATATTGCTCGCTTGCTCTAAAATCCAATCCAGCCTTTCTTGATTTAAGGTCAAGGGATCTCCTCCGGAAATAATAATTTCTCGGATTTCTTTATGCGCTCTGACATATTCTAAAGAAGAATGGATTTCCGCGAGAGTCGGTTCAACATTATTATTCTGCCATAAACGTTTGCGCGTGCAATGACGGCAATACATAAAACAGCGCGATGTGGAAATTAAAAGCACTCTATCCGGATAACGATGCACTAATATATTAGTAACTGATGTTTTCTTTTCACCTAAGGGATCTTCTCTTTCCATGGAATTAGAAAAAAGCTCCTCTAGCGCGGGAACACATTGCTTGCGAATTGGATCATTTTCATCATTTGGATCTTTAATTAAAGAAAAATAGTAAGGAGGAATTAACATATGGTATTGTTTGATAATCTCAATCAAAGCTTTGCGTGTTGTTGCGTCAAAATTAATAAACTTGGCCAATTGCTCAGCCGTAGCTATCAACTTTTTTGGAAGCGGTTTTGGTTCAGCAGTAACTATTAAATTATTGTTACAATTATTTTTATTCAAATATTCACTGCTGGTACTGCACGAGTCTGGAGGTTTATCATTCTCCGAGTCTCCACCATTTAGGATTTGTCTTTCCATGAACAGCGTGTCTCCTTCCAAGGATACTGTTTAGAAACAAGTTAATTTTATCTTTATTCGTATGTATAATAGTACAATACGATTATTTGTCAATATGTTTTTTTTCAGGAAAAAGGGATGGCTAAAGCCATCCCTTTTTCCTGCTCTCAAAACAAAAACATTAATCCCATCGTGTCTGGGATTACGCTTGTTCTATTATCTTTATATTAATCGCTCTTGGTCCTTTAGGAGAATCTTCGACTTCAAACTCAACCTGTTCTTCCCCTCTTAAAGAATCAAATTCCACTCCTGATACACTGCTCTGATGAAAGAATAATTGTCTGCCATCTGTATCATCAATAAAGCCAAAGCCTCTATCCCGAACAACTTTATTTATTTTACCCTTATGCATATCATATCTCCTTATTAAGAAACAAGGCCCGAACTTTTTGTTCGAGCCTTGCTACATGCAAGTTATATTTTTACTACATTTGCCGCTTGTTCACCTTTTGGCCCTGGCTGTACTTCAAATTCAACCTCCTGGCCCTCATTTAAAGACTTATAACCATTACCCTGAATCGCATTATGATGTACGAATACATCTTTGCCTGACTCAGAAGCAATAAATCCATAGCCCTTTTGGTCGCTAAACCATTTAACTGTTCCTTTTGCCATTATTTATTACACCTCCTTCTTTCTAAATTATAATAAATAACAGCCTAAAGAAAAAAACCGCAAGGTGAATTTCTTTTACCTTGCGGACTAAGACCTCAATTCCCTTATTTACTACTATATTCAGTATGCGCTCATTGCCCCAGCTTGTCAACCTAATTAAAAAAATAGATTTTCTTAGTTTATTAAAAGCACTCCCTGGTTTATCGCTCTTTAACAATCAACCCTTTGCCTTAAAATCTTATTTTTTCTGGCGGGGGGAAGATGGCGAAGGCCTTCTCGGCTTTTTTTTCGGCGGAAAATTACCCGGAGTTTCCATAATAAATGATTCCGACTGTATTTTAGGGTGTTTAGAGATTGGCAAAGTTGCTTTAATAAGTTTTTCAATATCTTCAACATCTCGCTTTTGTTCCGGCATGGCAAAAGAAATCGCGTGACCTTTATGTCCGGCTCTTCCTGTTCTGCCGATCCGATGAACATAATTGCTGGCATCATCCGGAATATCATAGTTGATTACCAATTCAATACCTGTAACATCAATTCCCCTGGAAGCAATATCTGTAGCTACCAACACTTTATATTGCCCGGATTTAAATCCTTCCAAAGCTTCCACGCGCTGATCAAGGCTGCGATCAGAATGTATTTCTGCGGCACGATGCCCCATGCCTCGAATCGACCGAACTAAACGCGTGGCATTATGCTTTGTCCGGGAAAACAACAAAACCGGACCATGATACTTACTGAGCACTTTACGCAATAAATCCATTTTCGCGCTTTTTTTAACAATGTATAATTCCTGCGTAACATTATCCGCGGTTGTCCCAGCCGGCGCGATTTCTACAGAAACCGGCAATTGCATATATTTAGCCGCTATGCCCACGATTTCTTTAGGCATGGTCGCGGAAAACAACATTGTTTGCCGTTCTTTAGGCAAATGCTGCAGGATTAACTCAATCTGGGGTAAAAATCCCATATCCAGCATTCTATCCGCTTCATCTAAAACCAGCATTTCTACTTCCTGGGGCAATACATTCCAATTGCTCATATGATCAATTAAACGCCCAGGAGTCGCGATAATAATTCTCGGATTACGCCGCAAAGCTTTTACCTGCGGATCCATTGGTGCTCCGCCGATCAGACAAACTGCTTCCATTTTAAAGGAAGGGACAATCAGCTGAAAAACTTCGTCTATCTGCATTGCCAGCTCTCTTGTTGGAGCTAAAACAAGGCCTATTCCTTTTTTTCCAGCCAAACATTGAACCATGGGAATAGCAAAAGAATGCGTCTTGCCTGTGCCTGTCTGGGCAATGCCCACAACATCCTTACCTTCAATAGCCAAAGGAATTGCCTGAAACTGAATCGGGGTTGGCGATTTAAATTTCAGACTCTCCAAAATCTCCAAGATTCGCGGAGCTATGCCCAAGCCATAAAAACTGGCATTATTTTGTTCATTTGTATGTGATAAATTGCTCATACTGTCTTTCTTTGTTATCAGCCTATATATAACGGGATCAAATAAGATATGCTGTCTATCTAGGCATGAATATTGTTGTCCTACACTTTTGATGCGGGATTACGTATTGCTTATTACTTTATTGATTATACTCTTATATCCCAGGTTACACAAGTTTTAAAAATTAATCTATAAATCACCAGGTCACCTGGGTCACAAAGTCACCAGGTTAAAAACTTTTGTAAAACCTCCAAATCAATCTATTTTAGTTCTCAACGCCTCTAATAGATTATATTTTAACTGCCTGCTTTTGGCTTTTGACCTGGTGTCTTTGTGGCCTTGAACATCTATGTTTTAAATGGTAAACTTATTGATTAAGGAGGCGGCCATGAAATTTGATTCAATATTTCAAAAAAAAATATCCAGAAAAGAATTTTTAAAATTACTCTGTTCCGGAGCCAGCTTATTAGTTACTGAAAGCATTATTGCTAAAGCCGCATTAGCCTTACCCGCTGATTCAACAGGCAGAATTAAAAAAAACATTAAAACTGCTTATGATTTAGTCGCTGCTTCCGGGAGTGATCCGTATCAGCTTACATTAAAAGCTATTCAGGCAATAGGAGGAATGGAACATTTTGTAAAACCCAATAGCACAGTATTAATCAAACCAAATATTGCTTGGGACAGAACCCCGGAACAAGCCGCTAATACAAATCCTGATGTTATCGCCGCTTTAATTGATCTATGTTTTCAAGCTGGAGCAAAAAGAGTCAATATTTTTGATAATTGCTGCAATGACGCTAAACGCTGTTATGATAATAGCGGTATACAGAAAATCGCCAAAGAACATAAAGCTAATATCTTTTTTCCAAGCCCCTGGAATGTCTGCCAAGCAAAATTTGCCTATCAAAGCCCCATGGAAAACTGGCCGGTTTTTCGCGAAGCTTTAGAGTGCGACACTTTTATTAATGTCCCGATCATGAAACATCATCGGCTCACTGGGCTTACCCTTTCCATGAAAAACTTAATGGGCATTTGCTCAGGCTCGCGGGGAAACATCCACACTGATATTGGACTAAAACTGGCTGATCTGACTAATTTCATTAATCCTGACCTAACCGTGATTGATGCTTACCGAGTATTATTGCGCAATGGCCCGGTAGGCGGAAATCTGGAAGATGTCCAACTTACGCAAAAATTAATTGTCGGCACAGAGCCTGTCTTAACTGACGCGTATGCGGCCAAACTTATGGGTTATGACCCCATGTCTATTCCCTATATCGCCAGCGCGATAAACCGCGATTTGGGCAATGCTGATCTTGATCAAGCCAACATCCTTGATCTAACTGTATGAAATTTAAAAAACTAGTGCTTATCCGCGGATTTTCTCAAATAATATTCTTTCTAGGCTTTGGCTACATTCTCTGGACAACAACCTATCCCCTAACCAGCCCCTTGCCCTCTGATTTGTTTTTTAAAACTAATCCGCTGCTAATGATTATTTCCTCTCTCAGCGAACGCATTGTTCTAACCGGAATTATTTACAGCTTAATCCTTTTATTGCTAAGCATGATTATCGGCCGATACTTTTGCGGCTGGGTTTGCCCTTTGGGCAGTTTCATGGATTTCGCGAACTGGCTGAATAAAAAAAAATTTGTTGCTCCGGACAAAACTAATCGCAAAGTAAGAAAATTTAAATATTTGATTCTACTAATAATATTTTGTTTTGCCATTTTCAAAGTACAGATTTCCTGGCTATTTGATCCTATAGTTATTTTCGGCAGATTCGTATCTTTAAATCTTATTCCGGCAATTACCTTAATTATTGACAATAGCTTTATCCGCTTGCTAAAAGCCTCTAATCTGTCATTGCGATTATTTGATCTATACCGCGATTTACAGCAATCGATTCTTGGAGTAAAAATAAGCTTTTTTGCTCATTCCTGGATTACTTTGCTGGATATCCTGCTTATTATACTTGCTGCTTTTTATATCCCACGCCTCTGGTGCCGGACAATTTGCCCTTTGGGAGGATTATACGCGCTTGCGGCAAAATGCAGCCCCTTAAAAAGAGTGGTAACAAAATGTATTGCCTGCGGAAAATGCAATACGCGCTGCCGGATGGGCGCGATAAAAAAAGATTTTAGTTACCTGAAATCTGAATGTATTTTATGCATGGACTGCGTATATGATTGCCCAACTCAAGAAACTTTTTTTCATTTTAACGCTTTAAGATTAAAGCCTCAGGCTAAAACTCCTGAAATAAAATCAGGAATATCCCGCCGGGAATTTCTGATTATGACCTTAACTTCATCGCTTAGCCTGCTGGCCATAAAAAAATCTTCAAGTCAAGATTTTCTGGACAGCCGTCATCCTTATATCATCAGACCGCCCGCGGCATTAAAAGAAGATACATTTTTAAACCGCTGTATCCGCTGCGGCAATTGCATGAAAGTATGTCCGACCAATGGATTGCAACCGGTGATCGTTGCTTGCGGAGCACGGGGTGTCTGGAGCCCGCAGCTGATCGCGGATATTGGATATTGCGAATATAATTGCACGCTCTGCAGCCAAGTATGTCCAACTGGCGCGATAAAAAAAATCCCTTTAGCCAAAAAACAAACGCTGAAACTGGGTATTGCGAAAATTAATCGCGAAACATGCTTACCCTGGGCAAAAAATAAAGAATGTATTGGCTGCGAAGAACATTGCCCCATTCCGGATAAAGCGATAAAAATTAAAGAGGAAATTGTTGACGGAAAATTATTATTACGCCCGGAAATAGATGAAAAACTTTGTATTGGCTGCGGCATCTGCCAGACAAAATGCCCAGTAAGACCAATCCGGGCAATAAAAATGGTTCCGGAAAAAAGCGATAGGATGTAACTCTACGAGTCACCAGGACACAAGTCACAAGGTCACAGAAAAAAGTTAGCGAGTTAACGGGTTAACGCTCTAATCCAAAACACTTTGCCAGCATCCATCCCCGATGATCAGATGATCGAGAACTTTAACCTGTAATATATTCCCCGCCTTTATCAGCTCCTGAGTAAAGCTTCGATCTTCTTTACTCGGCTGAGTATTGCCTGATGGATGATTGTGCACACAAACAATAGAAGCCGAAAAATATTGCAAAGCTTTTTGAAATATTTCCCGGATAATCGGAGCTGCCTGATTAACTGTGCCTTGAGTAATTTCTAGTATTTCAATGATTTGATTCTGGGAATTAAGCAAAACAACTTTAAACACTTCTTTTTTCAAATCACGCATTCGCGGCATCAATAGATCAATAATATCCTGGGCTGAGCTGACTTTCATTTTTTCCGCGAGCTTTTCCTCGCCAAAACGCCGGCCGATCTCAATTGCCGCGCGAATCTGGGCCAATTTAGCATTGCCCAAGCCCTTAAGATCTTTCCACTGAGCACTATCCGTATGTCCCATATCGCGGAATGTTTTAAATTTCTGGAGAATTTTGCGGGAAAGATCCAAAGCGCTGGCCCCTTTTGTGCCAGTGCGTAAAAGAATGGCTAAAAGTTCGGCATTACTTAAAGTATGTTCACCGTGTTTAAGTAATTTTTCCCGAGGACGATCATCTTTCGGCCAGTTTTTGATTACTTTTTCATTTACTGTTTTTATTTGCTCAGACATGAAGTTATTTTCCCTTCATCCGATAAATATCTAGCAATATAAAGATCTGACTATTATTCAATCTTAGATTAAAGATTCCGCGGATAGATCAGCTTATTTAATAGTTAAACAAATCGCTTAAGCCAAAAGATTTGCTTGTCGCTTTATTTAAAGCATTAAGCACTTTAATCCGCACAGGCTTTGTCAGCCTTCTGCCTTTGCTGGCGCGTTTAATCATAAGATGCGTGATTTGTTCTGTGGACGCGGCAACTATATCATGCGGCTTTAAATTATACTCTAGGATTATTTGCTTGATTGGCTGTTCGCCTAAATCGCGTTCGATTACCCTGTCTTTACCTAACAATCTCTATCCCTTTATCGGTTATCATTATTTTTCGCTGTTTGTATAATTTGCCGATTGCTTGCTTAAAAACTGTCTTACTGATTTGGAATCTGTTTCTTATTTCTTCCGGAGTGCTTAAATCATTAAACCGCAATTTACCGCCAGCCTGTTCAAGCTCCTGAAAAATCCGATCCGCGGTTGAAAACACATGATTGCCCTGCTCCGGCTGCAAAGAAACATCAATTTTACCATCAGCCCGAACTGCTTTTATAAATGCTTTTATTTTTTGCCCCTTATGATACTCATCATACACTTCGTTTCCGTAAACCAGTCCGGAGTATTCATCATTTATTGCGACCTTGATACCCAGATCAGTAAACGCGTAAATAACAGCATCAACTTCCTGCCATTTTTTAAACACACCGGGTTCAGCTATTTCATTTAAATGTCTGTAATCTTTCTGCATCTTTTCACTTTCAACTTTATAACTTTTCCTGCTTTTACCTTGTGACCTTTAATCATAAACCTAATAGCAAATTCAATATCTAATCAGCCTTTTTTCGCTTTTTTCTCAAGTCTTTTTTCTTTTAAGGTTTTTAATGGTTTCTTTTTTTCCTGTTTTTTCGCATCATGACTTTTTGCCATAAACAGCCTCCTTTGTTTGATTAGTTGTATCCGTTTATTATTTTACTATTTTAGTCTTTTTAATGCTATTCTTTTTAAAGCTATTTCCACTTTTAATACTTCAACCTTAACCTCGTCTCCCACTGACACTATATCTTGGGGGTTACGCACAAAACTATTGCTTAATTGTGAAATATGAATCAAACCATCTTGATGAACCCCGATATCCACAAAAGCGCCAAAATTAGTTACATTGGTTACAATCCCATCTAAAATCATGCCCAGAGAAAGATCTTCTATAGTATTAATTATATCAGAAAATATAATACTTTTAAACTCTTTACGCGGATCACGTCCGGGTTTTTTTAATTCTTTAAGAATATCCTCTAAAGTCGGCCGGCCAAATTCAGCAGTCACATAATTATCAATCGCGACATTCTCGATTAGCTTCTCATCGCCAATAATTTCTTCCAGACTTACATTGTGATCCCGCGCGATTTTTTCAACAATTGGATACGCCTCGGGATGAATTGCCGAGTTGTCTAAAGGATATGAATTCTCCCTCATTCTTAGAAACCCAGCGCTTTGTTCAAAAACTTTTGGCCCCAGTTTAGCAACCTTTAGTAAATCTTTTCGGCTTTTAAAGGGACCATTATCTCTGCGAAAATCAACAATATTTTTAGCCACTGTCTGCCCGATACCGGAAACAAAAGAAAGTAATTCGCAAGAAGCTGTATTAAGCTCTACTCCAACATAATTAACACAAGACTCAACAGTTAGATCTAATGCCTTTTTTAAAGCATGCTGATTAACATCATGCTGATACTGCCCTACGCCGATTGATTTAGGGTCTATCTTCACTAATTCCGCCAAAGGATCCTGCAGTCTGCGGGCAATGCTTATTGCCCCGCGAACCGTAACATCCTGATCCGGAAATTCCTTAGCGGCTACTTCTGAGGCAGAATAAACTGATGCTCCGGCTTCACTAACCACAACTGAGCTGATTTTCAATTTATGATCTTTGATCAACTGTCTGATGAAAATATCCGTTTCCTTAGATGCCGTGCCATTGCCAATAGCAATAATATCAACTTGGTATTTCTTAATAAATCCCAGGAGAATTTGTGCTGTTTGTTCTTTGCGCTTATGCTCATGCGGATAAATCGCGGTAAATTCCTTAAAATCTCCCTTACTGTCAATCACCACCACTTTGCATCCGGTTCTAAATCCAGGATCAATACCCATAATCACTTTATTGCCCGCAGGCGCCGACAAAAGCAATTTGTGCAAATTATCCGTAAACACATTAATCGCCTCTTTTTCCGCCTGTTCAAGTTTAAGCATAAACACCTCTCGCTCAATGGAAAGAAATATCAGGCGGTCAAAACTATCAGTTACTGCCGCTGCCAATTCCTCAGAAAACAAACAGTTGGGATTTTTAATGATCCGCGTTTTAATAAAATCAATGAACAGCGGTTTTTCGATTTCAAGCTTCCAGATCAAGACCCCTTCAATCGCCCCGCGGCGAATAGCCAAAACCCGATGCGATGGGGATTTTTTCAACAACTCGGAAAAATCATAATAATTTTGAAATTTTGATTCTTTGTCAGCCCATTGTTTTTTTGCCTGACTATGGAGCAAGGCTTTATCTAAAACCTGCGCTCTAATCCAACCGCGAATAAAAGCATCATCCGCGATCTGTTCCGCGATAATATCGCAGGCTCCCTTAACCGCGTCCTCATAAGTCTCCACTTGTTTTTCCGGATTTATAAACAACTGAACAAGCTGTTGTTTTGTCCGCGACAGTGTTTCCTGCTTAAGCATAATCTCAGCCAATGGCCCCAAACCTTTTTCCGCGGCAATCATTGCTTTAGTTCGGCGTTTAGGCTTATACGGCAGATAAATATCTTCTAATTTAGTTTTATCTCTACATTCTAATATCTGTTTCCGCAGAGCTGGAGTTAATTTCCCTTGTTCATCAATGGTTTTAACAATTGTTTCTTTTCTTTTTTCCAGTTCCTTATAATAGTCCCATCTTTCGGAAATAGAGCGAATAACAATTTCATTAAGCCCTCCGGTTTTTTCTTTACGATAACGGGAAATAAACGGAATTGTTCCGCCTTCTTCCAATAATATAACAGTATTCTCAACCGCGCTGCTGGATTGCTCAAGCTCTGAGCCGATATATTTAATAATGGATTGATTATCCATAAAATTTCTTTTTACTCCTCTAAAATGCTTTTAACCATAGACTTTTGCTGATCCGACTTAACTTCGGCCTCTTTTTTTTGAGGGAAAAGGTTTTTTACCTTTAAAAAAACTTTTCTCGCCCGGCTTGCTGTCCAGAGAACCGCTTCTTGCCACAAAAGGCTTGCTATCCCGCGAGCCTCTCCTTGGCGCAAAAGACTTACTGCCTTTATAAGAACTTCTTTCGCCAAAGCTATCATCTCTTTTACCAGAGCCGAAATTGCCGGCATAACCTTCAGAACGCTGCGGTCTTGCTGGAGACTGTCCAAGCAGTAAATCAATCTTTCTTTCCAAAAACACCAATTGCTGCTGCATTTTCTTAATCATTGTCGGCAGATCAGTCTCTTCCTGATGCCGGTCTGAAGTCTCGTGTTTTTTAAATTGCTGCCTTTTTCTATCTTTGTTTGGTTTATACTCAAATTCTGACATTTTTACCATCCTTTTGTTTGTAATCCATTTAATATCCACTTTCTTTGATTCGCATAGCTATTGTATCTCACTAATAATCCTCAGTCAATTAAAACAGCTAAAATCGACTCAGAATAAATAATACATTCTTACCTCCTATCGCACTAATCGATTTAAATAAAATAACTCTGTTTTACCTATAGCGGAAAAGTAATTAACCCGCATTAGCTGGAAATAAGCCGTATGTAGGCTTTGCAAAACATCCTGGCGATAAGCCTTTTGCTGCGCCAGATTAATATCCTCTTCAACTGCCCGCAGCTTTTTTTCATTATTTAACACATTCAGATAAGAAAAAACCGCGGATAAAATAATCTGCTGTTTAGCAAAATCCTGTTTAAGACTTGCTATCTTCATGCCAAGGATTATCAACTATTTGCTTGGCAAAAGAAACAGGCAACGGCAAAATCAGCAGTGTTAAAACAAAGAAGGCCAGCACGTTAAAAAACCATACGATCCTTATTTTCTTTAGCCAATATATTTTTGTATTCATTATATTTTCTGTTTCTCCAAAGCAGTTGTGCTTCGGCATAGTTTTTCCATAACTTTGTTGTGGAAAAAGTCCAACTAGCTGTGGTCCGGTAATTAGGGGGAGATCATAAGGAGTTGTAAAGTAGAAAATTTGTTAACAGTTTAAAATATGAGGCTTAAGATAACTATTGCTCCAACGATTTTAATCTTTCATAATATTCTTTTAGTACATAAAATGTTTTCTTGGGCTTGCGCTGCGCGTCAACAACTCCAAAATACTCTTCATTCGCCACATCATCAGGATGCCCGCCAATTAGAACAAATCCCTGCGTATTATATTCTTCATAACAATATCTCTGATCCGGATCCCCGTAATCAACTGTTCCGCCTAAAAGAACATGGTAAGAGCCGACCTTCCACAAGCTATCATTAAACTCATGAACCAGGCCGCCTAAACAAATTTTATCTTCATCTGCGGCAGATAAATTTTTTGTAAGTTCATCCCATAAAACAATTATATACTCTGCCTGCAAAACCTCATCATTTATGCCGCTGCAATCTACTGCCTGAAATTCATTTACACATTTATACTCTTGGGTATTAAATGAATCTGTCCCAAACTCGCTAATATACACAGGTTTATCCGATAACTCTTTCCATTGATGAAAAAGATTACCAAAGCTCTTGCCGCGATAGATATTAAGTCCCCAGATATCCACAGCCGGACACTCCTTGAGAATTGCCGCGATTGTATTCTCTTTTACCTCATCAATAAATCTATCCCCCAAAGAAGAAGATACCGGATGCAGGGTATCTAACTCCTTTATTTTTAACGCGGCATTTTGAGTAGCTAAAGCAGCTTCGGATACTGTATCATATCCATAATATTTATTGCGATCAAAATTCCATTCATTACCTAAAGACCACATTAGAATTGCCGGATGATCTTTATACATATTTACTACCTCAAGATACCTGCCGTTTTCCAAATCTTTCCTTGAAACAGCTACAGTCATAATCACCATGATTCCATGCTTATATAACTCATCCAGTATCCGAAGGTCAGATTCCCCTTCTAGCCCAAAATGTGCATATACACGTACTGTATTGACGTTCATTTCTTTCATCAGGGGAATATCAGTAGCATAATATTTTTTATACTGAAGGGAAAACCAGTAACTAAAAAGCTCATTGCCCTGAGGTTCTCTTCCCAGCCAATCAAAAAAGAATCCATAAGAGACCTCTTCCTCCGGGGCATACGGATTCGGCCCCGAATGAGGAGCTTTTGTTGCCGCAGACCAACTCAAACCTTTAATTATATAAGGGCGGGCAGCAGACAAAACTCCATCTTCCTGGCGTACCGCGACCATAAGCCTGTTACCTATAATAGTAATTTGACTCGCAGTCCGCGGAACCTCGGCAAAAACTTCCGCGCAAGCAATAACGAGGTATAATAAAACAGTTACTATACCCGCCCAGACAAGCCTGGCCCCTGGATGATAATTTAGCTTATACATTTTCCACTCTATTGTGGTTCTTGAGTTAATATTCAGCACACCATTATAATATATAAATGATACGCCTATCCGATTACTTAGTCAATAAATTAACTAAGATAGCAGGTCCCGGATTCTTTCGCTACTTTCGCATTTCGAGGTCTGTACCCTCTGTTTCTTTCAAACTTGCGAGCCTGGAGTTGTATTCCATGGCCACTTCCACACCTCATGTCGAGGCGGAAAGTTTTCAGAAGGTTGATACTCCACGAATCTATCTTGCCTTTCAGTTCGCGAAGCTTTAGAAAAAGCAGCACTAAATTCTTCCGCCATATCTGGCTTGATTACTTCAAGTATTTTTCGCAGAACTTCTTCCGTACCGACTTCAGCGCGAACAGCAACCTTGTTTGCCAAAGACGGTGAATATTTCGCGACTTCTACCGATGAGACATCAAGCCAGACAGGAAGAATAATCTTTTCGCCGGTATTCTCTCGATACACCAAACCATCAAGTTCATACTGTGTCCAATTTTTAACGAAGAATGCTTTGCTTAATACCACTATTCCATACCTTGATTTTGCTACACCCTCATCAATTGTTCGTCTTAAAGAATCGCCGAGTTTCAATGCGAAATTGTCGTACCATACTCGTAAGCCCTTGTTTCTTAATTCATAAGCGAGTTTCTCCACAAAAGTCAATTTATCTTCATTTGCATGGCAAATAAACACATCCCATTTCATATTACACCGCCGTTTTTTTAAAATGTATCCCGAATTTTCTATAGTTCTTCTTAAACGTCTAATTCATCCGCAGAAAAATCTTTGCTTTTCGTTATATTATAGTGCGAATTTTTCTATTCAACAACCTATTTTGCTGCCTTTGTCAGATTTTTACGTCTTAGAACTTGTGACCAGATACATGTATCAGCAAGAATTTTCATCTTTTTCTTGCCTTTTTGTAATCATAGTTTTTGTCAAAATCAACTGTTCCAAATAGAAGGTTTCCTAAAAGCGTATAATTTCCCGCTAAACATTGTTCGATTATCCGATTGGTATATTCATCAAGCCTGAGTTCCGGATCGCGGCGAAAATTCACATCTAGAAAATACGTCCCTGCCTTGCCAAGCACGACCCTGCCGCCGTTCAAAACCTCCCCTTTTACGGCACTCCTGAGCCCCTGCTCCGATATCGCCATTACCGGGGATAAGTTGGAAAAATCCTGCCTGGTCTCAACACAAAAGTCAGCGGCTAAAAGATGCGTGTTTAACAATAAAAACCACGCCGCATAAAAAAATAAAAACCTTATATTTTTAATAAGCATATTCCCTGAAACTCCTTATGCAAATTATAAAAGAATACCACATGCGGGCAAATATTGCAAAAATGTCGGCAAAAAATCAAAAGCAGCAGGCAATTTGGAGAAAGTTATGATATACTTAGTTCCGGTAACCAGATAAAGCAGTTTATCAGAGGCAACTGCCCGGTGACGGAAGACGGTTCGCCGTTATTACGCAGCGTACACGACCATTTCGCAAACGCCTTCTTATCGATTCACGAGCATGACTTTAATGAATATTGTCAGGTTTTCCCGGACCGCAGCTTTGACCGATCAGTCTATTTAGAGGTTCGGTCCGGAGTCAACATCCCCTTCTAGTCTTTATGCATTAATTTTTTACGCAGTAGACTTTCTTCTCTGCTATAAAAAGATATACTGCATGCCATTCATATTTTTTATTATTTGGATTATGTTCGTCTCTGTCCCAGGTTGAGGCATTGTTTATTATGTATTGCCGGATATTAAACAATGAGTATACTACGCTAACAATAATGTGTTATAAACTCATCAGTACCGTAAGCCCTTTTCTGATCATCATTACAGCAATAGCAGCTAAAAGCAAAGCCATTATTTTTGATAAGGCCATTGCTCCTGATTTTCCCAATACCCTGGTCACCCGGTCAGAGCAATAAAAAAGAACAATCGCGAAAAAAATATTTACAATAACCGAAATAATTGTCGGGATTATTCCATATTGATCAACAATAATCAAACAGGTTGTTAAAACCGCCGGGCCGACAATCAGCGGCATGCCCAAAGGAACCACACCTAATTCTTCGATAGGCATTCTTCTGCGCTTGCCAGGAAACAGTAAATCAAGAATCGCGATGCAAAACAAAACAATCCCCCCGGCAACCATAAAGTCGCCAACCGTGATTCCCAGCAAAGCAAATAATCCCTTGCCAATTAAAATAAACACAAAAGCAACAAGTATCGCGGTGAAAAATGATTGTGTTAGAATTCGCTTTTTTGATATTTTATCCAGATCGCGAGTCAAAGAAATAAAAATCGGTAATACGCCAATCGCGTCTACTGCCACAAAAATCGGAATAAACGCTAATAATATTTTAGGGAACATCTGATCTCCTCTAATTACCCAGCCTGTCAAAACAGAAATATAAATAATGATTCAACTAAAATCAACTTTGATTATTTCAAACCCGCAAATTCATTTGGCCCAATAAGCCCGCCGGAAATAACCATTTTCAAAGCTTCTTCCACAGTCCACTGCGGATCTTTGGTTTGCGCCTCACTGAGAATAACTAAAAAACCGGAAGTCGGATTTGGCGCTGTAGGAATAAATACTTTCAACAGCTTCTCGCCTGTTTGCTTATTAGTAATCTCACCCGTAATAAACCCTATTGATCTGACCCCTGGATTAAAATAATCAACCAGCACCGCTTTCCTAAACACTTGTTTATCCGAAAGAGCTAAAGCGTTTGATAATTGTTTACCCACTTGATATACCGTCTTTATCAACGGAACTTTACTGCTTAAATACTCTAAAATAGAAAATATTTTTCTCCCCAGCACATTACTGGCAATCATCCCGGTAAAATACAGGATAATAATAAACAACAATAATCCTGTTCCCGGAATCCGATAACCAATATACTGGTCAATTGTTCCCATAAGAGTTTTATCAATCAAAACATAAGTAAACTTTAATATAAAAATTGTAATCCCTAAAGGAATAAGCGCTAATAGTCCTTTTATGATGTATTGCTCTAAATGTTTTAAAAATGTTTTCATTTGATTTTATTACCCTCTTTTGATTAGAAAAATTAGATATCCAGCATACAAAGCAATAAACACTCCGCCTTCCCAGCGGTCAATAATCCGGCGTTTACCGGTAAACATAAACAGAAATAAAAACAAGCTTGATAATATCAGCACCGCTATATCCGCATTGATTTGGGTTATTACCGGTAAGGGCTTAATCAGCGCGGATATCCCCAAAACAAAGAAAATATTAAATATATTTGAACCAACAATATTTCCCACGGCAATATCAGAATTCTTTTTAGACGCGGCAATCGCGGAAGTTGCTAATTCCGGCAATGAAGTGCCAGTAGCGACAATCGTCAATCCAATAAGCGATTGGCTGACGCCTAAACTGCTGGCAATCGCCACCGCGCTGGTTTGCACAAAATTTCCGCCGAAAACTAAACCGACAATTCCCCCGCTAATCATCATCAATGATTTTGAAATGCTCCTTGGCTTAATATCGCTAGGATTTAGCAACTCTGTGTCTTTAGCAATACTTGCGATATAATACATAAATATCAGGAAAAAAGATATCAGCACAAATCCGTCTATCCGGCCAATAAAGCTGCTGTTCATTTTGTCAAAAAAAACATCATTTACTATCGCGCCCAAAACAAGAACTGCCAAGAAGCTAAACGGTATTTCCTTCCAAACAGTACCTTTGGTCACAGCTAAGGGAAAAATCAAAGAGGATAAACCGAGAATAACCAGAATATTAAAAATATTGCTGCCTAATATATTGCCTATCGCGATTTCTGAATTCCCCTGAAAACTGGCAAATATATTAACAAATAATTCCGGAGTGGATGTCCCCAAAGCAACTACAGATAAACCGATGGCCAAATCAGAAACACGTAATCTTTTAGCTAAAGAGGAAGCTCCTTCAACCAGAAAATTCGCTCCGGCAATAAGAATACAAAAACCAATTATTAAATAAATTAGAGTAAAAACCAATGTTTTCTCCTTAGAGTCTTAAGTTTACGCGTAATGGTAATTATACGACTGAGCAGCCTTATTGTAAACAAGTATGTTAATTGCTCTCAAATCTAACAACCCTTGTTTTCTATAATCTAAAACAATCCTCTTGTTTTACGCTTATTTCCCCCTGACCATTACAAATTTTCCCGTAATTATTCGCTAAAATTATAAACAGCTCATATTATCTTGACTTAGCATTGATAAAAGATTTAAAATCATGTCATGACTTATAAATTAGATATGCAATAAACTATTTTCAAAGAAAGCTGATTTTTAATAAAGGGTTAGATTCATGCAAAATAAACATTGTGAAATAGGCGCTTTTGTCGGCAACCCCAATCATCGGCCGCCAAATGTTGAAGAAATCCGCAAGTATGAACATCTTACCGGCAGACATCTTAACTCTATTCTGTTTTTCTGGGATTGGGCTGATGGAGCTTTTCCCCTGTCTGATTTACATCAAGTACGCTATCATGACGGATATGACACGGAAATAAGTCTGCATATTACTTGGGAACCCTGGAAAAGAGCTGGAGTCAATGACAGCAGCTATAGTCTTTCCAGTATAATCAATGGCCGGCACGATGCTTACATTCAACAGTTTGCCCGGGATTGCCGCGACTGGAGCAAGGTTATTCGCCTAAGATTCGCCCATGAAATGATTCATTTTAATAATCCGGAAACCTCGGGATGGTATCCCTGGCAAGATAAACCCGATAAATATGTAAAAGCCTGGCAACACATTTACCGTATCTTTAAAACCGAAAACGCCCATAATGTGGAGTTTGTCTGGGCGCCAATGAATTACCCGACATGGCTTGATGTTATACCGCTTTATTATCCGGGAAAAGAATATGTTGATTGGCTGGCAATTGACGGCTACAACTGGGGCGAGGATGGACAGCCTGGCTGGCCTTATGATCAAAATTTTAATGATTTATTTTACCCAATGTACCATGTTTTTATTGAGCATCCGGAAATCTTTGGGGATAAAAAAATCATGATCTCGGAAACCGCCACTCCCAAAGACAATCAATTCGGAGGGAGTAAATCCCTCTGGATTATTGATATGTTTAAATGCCTTAAGAACCAATATTCTCAAGTAGAAGCATTTTACTGGTTTAATGCCAAGAAAGAAAAAGACTGGCGGGTAAATTCATCACCCTTAAGCCTTGCCGCTTTTAGGAAAAGCATCCACGACCCTTATTTTACTTCCCATCCCAAGCGGAAACTATAACTAATTGTTTCGAGTATATTATTAGGGGCCGGGACAAGCGCGGCCCCTACATTGTGACCTTGTGTCCTGGTGTCCTTATATCTTTTGCTTCTGGCCATGAGCTATCATCAGCTATCAGCCAAGCACGCGCTTCGTACTTCATTCATATTCACAGATATATGCTGTATCCTGCTCAACTTTTACTTTTAATTTTGATTTAGCCGGAACATCAAATGATGCGCCTTTCTCAAATTCTTCCCACTCATCATCTTCAGCAAAATACACTGAAAGGTTTCCTTCAACAACTGTCATAATCTCTTTTGTATCAGTATCAAATTCATATTCACCCGGCTCCATAACTCCCACTGTTTTTTTGCCTTCGCTAGAATTTATCACAAAAGATTTTACCTTTCCATCAAAATACTCATTTACTTTAATCACTTTAAAACTCCTTTCGTAGCTCACATTAATAATTCTGGTTTTATTTTGGAAATAATTATATCCTGTTTTCCCTAAACAATCAACCACTTTTAGAACAAGCTGAATCAACAAGCTGAATCTATTAACAATCCCCCTCATTTCTGAATTAAACAGCGGTCTTTTTATCTGCTTAGTTAACTCTTAGGGCCTCTTAAGCAGTTCCTTTCGCAAACAACTAATTATGCTCAATCCGCAGATAGTTTACTATTATTACCTGTTTAGTGGTATAATAAATAAAAAGGAGTATTATGAAACAAATCGCGACAATCAAAGCCAAAAGAGTTTGCAAGGCTGTTAATTGTACTTGTATTTTAAGTATTTACAACATGGAAAAATACTGTTATAAGCATCGGCGGGAAGCTGAGAATAAAAAAACCAGAAACATCTAAATAAACAATAAGTCTTGAAATTCTTAGCAATTCTGAGGGTTTTCCCAAACACAGCCAATAATATTAGTCAATTAAATACGGGATTTATGCAAAGCAAAGCATCTTGATTCCTTTGTTTTGTTTTTTAAAAATTCAATGCCTTCCCCTCCCATATCCTTAAATAGAAACTTTTCTATTATCCATTAGAAAAGTTTCTATTTCTAAACACAAAAATTTGATATAATAATATTTGAAAAATTATTTTTAAATAACCCTAACTAAAAACCCGGAGAAAAAATGAGAAAGCTTTACCATTATGGATTAATTATTGTTATTTGCGCAATGTTTACCAATGGCTGCGCGGCGATGATTGTTGGCGCCGGAGGAACCGCGCTTTGGCAACATGGAAAAATTGTATCTGAGGAACCTAAACCCACTGAACAAGTCCAAGCCGCGGCAAAACAAGCCCTCAAACACAAAAAGATCGTGCTTAATGATACGGTTAAGCGGGATAATTTTGTCCAGTTACGCGGCAAGGGTCCGGATGGGGAAAAAATAGCAATCGATATTATTGAAACAGATAAGAATGCGTCACGCATTGAAATCCGCATCGGAATAGGGCAAAAACAAGCGGCAAAAGATCTTTTACTTGAAATTAAGAAGGATCTTTATGCTAAACCAGGCTTTAAGTTATTTTAAAGCGCCTGATTTAAATCAACTGCTTATCCTGGTTTAACTAAAAATACCCGGCAATTATGTCTTTATCTGCCAGCAATGATGAATACTCCGATTTCGATAATCCTCAGGAATGGTTTTTGGAGTTAAAGCAATAATCTCTTTTACCGCTAAACCATCAAACATCGGCTCAAATCGCTGATGATTCGTGGAAAAGAAAATATCTGAACCCGGCCTCGTAACTTTTAAAACTTTATTTATTAGGTCAGGATGACCGCGATTTATATCAAAATCAATCCCGGCTGACTGCTCCTTGTAAAAAGAGGGTGGGTCCACAAAAACCAAGTCAAACTTCTGATCAGCTTTATCCGCAAGCGCCAAAAATTTCATAACATCAGATTGGACAAGTTTGTGCTGATCACTCCAAAGCGCATTAAGCTCAAGGTTATCCTTGGCCCAATTTACATATGTCTGCGAACGATCGACAGTAACAGTTGAGCGAGCATTACCCAGTGCTGCCGCGCAGGTAAAAGCTCCGGTATAAGCAAACAGATTCAGGAAGTCCTTGCCTTCTGCCATCTTCCGGATAATATTCCGCGTCTGCCGATGATCAGAAAACAATCCTGTATCCAGAAAATCCGTAAGATTAACTAAAAATTTAAGATCACCCTCGCTTACTTCCATCCGCTTGTCTTCGCAAGCAAGCTTGCTATACCGGTGACCTTCTTCCACGTTAGTATGTCTTTTTTTCATATGCACATTTTCCATTGACACATTCAAAGCCGCGGCCGCAGCCCGCGCCATTTGCGGCAGATACTCCGGACCGGTTTGCAACCGTTCATATTCAGCAACAACAAGGTGTCCCGCGTACCAATCCACTACTAACCGGATTTCCTTACTATCCCAGTCATAAAGCCTAAAACAATCTATCCGGGCTTTGCTAAAACGTTTTTTAAAATGATTGTATTTCTTTTTCACAGAATTTGATAACATCTGGGCATGCTGCAAAGCCTTTTCCGCAGTAACCAAGCCTTTTAATTCTGCTGGTTTACTATATTTATTAGAATAATGATTCATGTACAGGTTCCTATAGGTTATTAATAGTTACACATATTATGCGTTTTTCGGTTACGGTTACGACACCCGTTTCGTCTGCCGGCAACGTCTATCGGCTTTCAATGCATTATTTTTAGCCCTAACCTTTCTACGTTGCCGATACGGGCTTCGTCGCCAATTACCCGTTGCCCGCTCTTTTTTTCTTCTCTTTAGCCTTGATCTGATTCCAATTGCGCACAACCTGAGCGCTGGATTTTACCTTTGTCTTACCAAAAACATGCGGATGGCGGCGTTTTAATTTTTTTATCAATCCATCAATAACATCTTCAATATTAAATTCTTTTTCTTGGGAAGCAATCTGACTATGAAACATCACATGCAGCAAAACATCGCCTAATTCCTCTTTTATATGATTAAAATCTTCACTTTTTATTGCCTGAATTAATTCCCGGGTTTCTTCTCTCAGACCGCCGAGCAAAGACTGATGCGTCTGTTTTTTATCCCAAAGACAGCCCTTTGGTCCAAGCAGGGTTTTAAAAACTTGTTTTAATTCAATAAATTTTGTTTTCTCCATTATCAGTCCTTTGCGTTATGATCTGTAAAATAACCATCTAAAAGAATACTCTTTAAAAAAATTCAGGTCAACATAAAAAAGTCAGACTAGGCAAGCACTATTAGATTGCTTTATTACCGCACAGGTAAAACATATTTGTACATTAACCAGAAAATACAGAAACCTCCTGCCATAACAAAAATATGCCAAACTTGATGCGGCCCAAATCCAAAACCAAGATATAAATTTTTCATGCCCAGAATGATTGCCCCAAAAGTATAAAACAGCCCTCCGGCAACAAGCCACCCTATGCCTGGTTTAGGCAATGTTTTGACTAAAGGACGCCAGGCAATAATAATAAGCCAGCCCATGATAATAAAAAAACTGAACAATACGACAATTACAATTTGCGGCGGATGACGTAAAGTCAATTTCAGGCACATACCGGTAATTGCTAATCCCCAGTTGACTCCAAACAAACTCCATCCCCATTTGCCGCGCAGGATGATTAAACAAAGCGGAGTATAGGTGCCAGCAATTAAGAAATAAATCATCGCGTGTTCAACATGTTGAAAAGTTACAATTGCCGCGGGAGAAACAGTCAAAGAATGATATAGCGCGCTCATTGTATATAAAGCAATTTGGGAAACTCCATAAATACTAACGGCAACAATATGGCGGGTTTTTTTTGCGCGAGCAGCCCGCCAAACTAAAATAATCAGGGCCACGATTGATAATACCGCGCCGATAATATGGGTAAAGCCGTTTATCGGCTCTCTTAGATTACTTATCCATGAAAACATATTAATAAGCTCTTAATTAAAAATCCTTAAATATACCGCGATTCAATTTTTAAGCTTTCACATACATTGAACACAATCGGACAAATTGAATAGCTTTCCATTACCTTGCTAAATCTCGAAATAAAATTTTCTTTGCACAGATGAGGATAAGACCTGCACCCAACGGGGCGAAATAAATACTGCAAACACTTCTTATCTTTAAAAAAAGAACAGGGACTTATCTTAAAAATAAATCCATTCTCTTTTTTATCTTCCCTTAAATCCTTTTTTATACTTTCAGCTGTTACCGGCCCCAATTTTTCAATATCTTCTTTTTTAAAAACAGGATCCATGAGCTTACAGCAATTACCGCAGCTCGTACAATCTATTTTGGCTGATATTTGCTTGTAAAGGCTCCGCACAATTTTATCTATTTTCTTAGAATCTTGATTGGATTTCAAAAAGGAATAAAATTCTTGATTCTCCAGCTCTTTCTCTTTTGCCAATTGCGCGATCATATACAAATCAGTATTCATATTATCACTGTCTTTCTTTATCATTTTCTTCATTCTACTCCAAACAAAAGCTCCGCACAAGGATTATGCGCGGATAAGATTCTAAAAGATGTCAATAAAATAATGTTTTCTATGTTATAATAAGTATTGCTTAGTCTAATAATTTTAAGGAGTTTTTTATGAAAATAGCGTTGATCTCGCCTATCGCGTGGAGAACTCCGCCGGTTCATTATGGTCCATGGGAAAATATTGTTTCTTTGCTTTGCGAAGGGTTAACTAAAAAAGGCATTGATGTGACTTTATTTGCCACTGGCGAGTCTGTAACTAGCGCGAAACACAGCTTTGTCTGTGAACATGGATATGAAGAAGATAAAACTATCGACCCTAAAGTTTGGGAAGCTCTTCATATATCCGCGGTTTTTGAGCGGGCCGATGAATTTGATATTATTCATAATAATTTTGACTTTCTCCCGATAACTTACAGCGGCCTGGTTGATACACCGGTACTGACTACGATACATGGATTTTCTTCTTCGGCAATTCTGCCTGTTTACGAAAAATATAATAATCAAACATACTATGTTTCGATTAGCGATTCTGACCGCAGTGATAAACTTGATTATATCGCGAATGTGTATCACGGAATTAACCTTGAACACTTCACATTTAAAAATGATCCTGGTGATTATTTATTGTTTTTCGGACGTATTCATCCGGATAAAGGAACTAAAGAAGCAATTGAGATAGCTAAGGCTTTTGGTAAAAAATTAATAATAGCAGGAATAATTCAGGATCAGAAATATTTCGATAAACAAGTCGCCTGTAATTTAAATGCTGATATAACTTATATCGGTAGTGTTGGGCCTAAAGACCGCGATGAATTGTTGGGTAACGCGTATGCTCTGCTCCATCCGATTTTTTTTAAAGAACCCTTTGGACTTTCCGTAATAGAGTCTATGGCCTGCGGAACGCCTGTTGTTGCTTTTAATAAAGGCAGCATGCCTGAGCTGATTGAACATGAAGTAAACGGATTTCTCGTGAATAATGCCGCGGAAGCGGTCGCGGCACTCAGTAGGATCCCGGAAATAAACAGAGCGAACTGCCGAAAAACAGCAGCTGATAAATTTTCAGTTGAGATTATGGTTGATAATTATATTAAAGTATATGAGCAAATTATCAACAGCACAAAACGCGAAGCTAAACGTCCCTGGGGTTATTATAAAGTACTTGCTGATGAGCTTGATCATAAGGTCAAGCGAATTGTTGTTTTCCCCTCCGGTGAGCTTAGCCTGCAAAAACACAAATATCGCAGTGAACATTGGCAGATCATAAAAGGTGAAGCACTTATAACCCTTAATGATAAACAAATCCTGGTAAAAACAGGTGAAAGCATTGATATTCCTTGCGGCTGTAAACATCGAGTTACGAATGTGTCTGAGAAAGAAATGGCTTTTATCGAAATTCAACTAGGGGAGTATTTTGGTGAGGATGATATTGAAAGATTTGAAGATAAATATGGGAGGGTGAATTAATGATGAACGATAAAATCGTGACTCGCTATAAAGGAAACCCGATTCTTACCAAAGATAATGTCCCCTATCCTGTAGCTACAGTGCATAATGCGGGAGTTGTTAAATATCAGAATAAATATATTATGTTATTTCGTTCTCATTTATTAAACGGCCGGTCGATTATCGGGATCGCGCGAAGTGATGACGGTTATAATTTTAAAGTTAAACCCGAACCGTTTTTAGTCCCTTCAAGCGTTTCAAAATTTGGGGAATATGAAGAATATAGTGTTGAGGATCTGCGGATTAGTAAAATAGATACTGATTTTTTGCTCACTTACAGCGCTTATTCCAGACATGGTGTCAGGATTGGACTTGCTAAAACAAAAGATTTTGAAACAGTAGAAAAAATAGCATTAATTACTCAAGCTGATTCGCGAAATGTTGTGATATTTCCCGAAAAAATAAAAGGACAATATGTCCGGCTCGACAGACCTCATTCTGAAATTTCGAAATGGTCGATTTGGATATCATATTCTTTGGATTTAGTTCATTGGGGTAATTCCAAATTGTTAATAAAACCAGAGCCATACCATTGGGATGAAATGAAAATCGGCCCGGGCGCTACGCCGATTAAAACCGATAAAGGCTGGCTTAATATTTATCATGGCGTTTTCAATACAATGTCCGGCGCGGTATATCGACTCGGTGTTGCCCTTCATGACCTAAATGACCCATCGATAATTATCGGAGTTTCTGATCAATGGATACTTCAGCCGGAAGATCCATGGGAAATAACCGGCTATGTATCTAATGTCGTTTTTACCTGCGGCGCGGTGCAAGAAGATAATGGTTCAGTTAAAATTTATTGGGGCGGGGCTGATACCGTTATGTGTGTCGGCGAAGCAAACATAAATAAATTAGTTTCACTGTGTATTAATAATCCTCGAAAACCTTTATGATCAGGAGCCGATAATGTCAGTTTGCAATGTTAAAAAAATCAAGAAGATCTTCAAACCAGATCCAAAACGAGTTATTACAAAAGCGCATATTCCTCAGGGTCAGGGGCGTATAGAGAAAATTATCGCCCGGGTTTTAAATCTCTCTGATAAAAAGGCGAAGCAGACATTAGACAAAGTAATAGCTGATTTTTCCCCTAGGCATAAAAACATATTAGGCTCGTTTGGTGAACATTACAATGAAATAAGAAGTTATATCCCGAAGAATATCCAAATAAATGATACTAAAAGATTCCTTTTAGGCGCTTATTTTACTTTAGAATATTCTGTTCAGGCCGCGGCATTTTTTAATCCATCTATTATTGAGCATCCTGATCAAAGTGATTTGCCTAAAGGAAGCATGCGTTTTATTATAAGTTTTCGCTCCGTGGGAGAAGGTCATATTTCCTCAATAGAATTCAGAAAAGGAGTAGTTGATAAAAATGGTGACTTTAGTTTTGATAAAGTCAGTCCATATGTTGAAAGAGCAACCACGGTAAGTAATCCTGTTTATGACAAGGAATCGTTCTTTTTTAAAATGGCAGAATTGGGAGTTAAAAACGAATTTTCAGCTTTTATTAATAGTCAATTGCAGGAGCATTTTTCGCTTTCTGACTTAAAAACTGTATTGCGTATAGCATCGGATAAAGTCAACTCTGATGATGCCAAAACAATACTCTGGCTGGCTATGTCAAACTATGAATTACACTTTAAACTTGAGCAGAAATTATCCGAAAGAATTATTTTCCCTTGCTCGCAAAATGATAGTAATGGGATTGAGGACGCGCGCTTTGTCCGGTTTATTGATGACGATAGCAGTATCACTTATTACGCGACTTATACTGCTTATAATGGATTTCAGATCATGCCTCAAATATTAGTAACCAAAGACTTCCTTGATTTTAAAATAATCACTCTCAACGGTAAATTCGCCGGAAATAAAGGCATGGCTCTTTTTCCCCGAAAGATAAACGGTAAATATATGATGATTTCCCGCTTTGATGGTGAAAATTTATTTCTTATGTCATCAGATAATATTCACTTCTGGCCAAACGTAGAGCTTTTGAAAGAACCCGAATATGATTGGGAATTTTTCCAAATAGGCAATTGCGGATCTCCGATTGAAACCGAAAAAGGTTGGATAGTCCTAACGCATGGCGTAGGCCCAATGCGTAAATACTGCATTGGCGCGATACTCCTGGATCTAAAGAACCCAAGCAAAGTTATCGGAAGTACAGTTGAGCCGATACTCTCCCCCACAGAAGAAGAACGCGAAGGCTATGTGCCAAACGTAGTCTATTCCTGCGGGGCAATAATCCATAAAAAAGATTTAATCATCCCCTATGCCATGTCCGATACAAATTCAGGAATAGCAACCGTGGCTGTTGAACAGCTGTTAAGTACTATGTTGAAATCAAAAAAATAAGAGGAACAATAAAGTGGATAAACAGAAAATAAAAAATCTGGGGAAGATTGCTGTTATTGGTAATTATCTTCCGCGTAATTGCGGGATTGCTACCTTTACAACCGATTTAAGTATCGCTTTAGCTAAAGAACTTAAAGTTGAACAGGATCTAATAAATATCGCGATGGATGATATCCCGGAAGGTTATGATTATCCATCGCCTGTAAAATTCAGAGTTCAGCAAAACATTCAATCTGATTATTATTGGGCAGCGGATTATATTAATGTTAATCAATATGAAACCGCGATTCTTCAGCACGAGTATGGGATCTTTGGCGGTGAAGACGGGTCCTATATTCTTCACATGTTAAAATCCTTAAAGATGCCTGTGCTTACGAATCTGCATACAGTACTTGAAAATCCTACATACGGACAGCGAAAAGTAATGGATGGCCTGGCAAAGTATTCTGACCGCCTGCTTGTTATGAGTAAAAAAGCCTTTGATCTTTTAACCCGAGTTTATGGTATTGACCGTGAAATGGTCTGTTTTGTTCCGCACGGGATACCGGATGTTTCTTATGCCAAGCAGGGATTACACAATAAACTGTTTGCCTTGGAAAATAGAGATGTCATCCTTACTTTTGGTCTTCTCGGCCCGAATAAAGGCATTGAAAATATGATTGAAGCCCTTCCGGCAATTGTAAAAAAACATCCCAACGCGACTTATTTAATTTTAGGAAAAACGCATCCTCATATATTAGATAAAGCAGGTGATTCTTACCGTCATGGTTTACAGCAGTTGATCAAGAAATTAAAAATGGATAAGCATGTAGTTTTTCATAATCATTTTGTGGAACTTGATACCCTTGTGCAGTATCTTCAAACTTCAAAAATATACTCAATTCCTTATTTAAAAAAAGAACAGATAACATCAGGAACACTTGCCTATGCCTTAGGAGTAGGCGCGGCAATTGTTTCAACTCCGTTCTGGTATGCCGAAGAACTATTGGCTGATGGTCGGGGATGTCTTGTGCCGTTTAATGATTCAGCTGCCATGTCAAATACAATCAATGAGTTATTAGATAATAATAAAAAACGTGAGACCATGCGGCTTAAGGCATATAATTATGGACGGAATATGATCTGGAAAGAGGTCGCCAGACAGCATTTTGATATAATTTCCGATATAAATAAACGGAAATCTTTAGATAACTTAGAAGATGTTGTTTGGGAATATCATAAAATATTTAATGAGCTCCCTGAAATCAATTTATCTCATTTAAGAACTTTATCTGATAGCACAGGCATACTTCAACATGCAAAATACACAACCCCGAATCTTCATCACGGTTATTGTGTTGATGATAATGCCCGCGCATTAATCGCGACTGCAATGTATTATTCATTGCGTAAAGATAAAACTGTATTACCTTTGCTGCAGACATATTTGGCATTTTTATATTATGCCTTTAATGAAATTACCGGCCGGTTCCGTAATTTTATGACTTATGATCGTCGTTGGCTTGAACAACCCGGTAGTGAGGATTCTCATGGCCGCGCTCTTTGGGGTTTAGGTGTGATGGTTAAAGAAGCTCCAGATGATTCAATTCGCAACATTAGCATGCTTTTATTTAAAGAAGCTCTGCCGGCAATCGAACCATTTACTTCGCCAAGAGCCTGGGCCTTTTCGATCCTCGGACTGCAAGCATATCTGACTGTTTACGGAGGAGATACCGATGCCTGTAATATGCGGAATCTTTTGGCTGATAAAATATATCAGCTGTTTAAAAACAATGCTACTGATCAGTGGCCGTGGTGTGAAGAAAAAGCAACATATGCCAATGCTCTTTTACCACACGCGTTAATTATCGCAGGGCAAGCTATGCCGAATCCAGACATGTATGAAATGGGAATAAAATCACTAAAATGGCTGCTTAAAGTTCAAACAGCCTCAGATGGACATTTGTCATTGATCGGCAATGCTGGCTGGCTCGACAAACAAGGTAATCATTCTAAATTTGGTCAACAGCCAATCGAAGTCATGAGTTTAATAAATGCCTGTTTAGATGTTTATATCAGCACACAAGAAAAACCCTGGCTGCAGGAAAGTGAAAGATGCCTATCCTGGTTCATGGGGCAAAATGACCTGCAAACTCCGGTATATGATTATAAAACCGGCGGTTGCGGTGATGGGATCGAAAGTTATGGAGTCAGCGCGAATCAAGGCGCGGAATCCTCATTGGCTTGGATAATCTCATTGATCAAAATGTACACAGTGTTGGGTATATAGATAGATCCGATAACGGGCCGGCACAGGGACCGGCCCCTACACAAAACAGTATTTAGAAAAAGTCCACTTTATTCCTAACGTTCTTTACCTCCCCAGAACAACATCTCCACACCGCATTTAATCGTCCACTCGCGGTCCCAGTCATTTGTGTTCGCCCAATTAATATCCGGTCCAATCATAAAATACATCCATTTCTTGCGCACAGGAAACCTATAAAATGCTCCCGCTCTATATTCGTCTACAAGATGAAACTTGCCAAATCCAGCCAGCCGAAGCCCCCATCCGTGAGCTACATCTTCACCGGAAATCACTCGGTTAAGCCGTGTCTCATCCAGCAATTCAGAAACATAGCCAAAAATAAACACTTCAGACCAGCGAAACCCTTCATCTCTTAGTTCGTTTTGGCGGTCATCATCTCTATCCTGTTCGCTCCACTTAATTGATGTAGAAAATCGTGTATTCCAGCGATCTTTCCAATAATCAAATGCCAATGTCGATATCTCACCAAAACCTTCCTCTTCTTCCCAATAAAATCTTTGCTCCGAATACAGCGTGCATATTTCTTTTTTCCACTCCGAAGTCCAGACTGTATTGGCAAATAACTCCGGCTGCCAGCGCGTCCGAACACCAATATCTGTAGATATGTTTTGCCACCATTGCCGAGAAACAGCAGCTCGTACCGCAGTGTCCTGTTGTTCCAGAATATCTCTTCCTGGCAGCGTGGTCGGGTCCCGAGTAGTAATCCTGAGCTTCATCCGCCGCTGCATGTTCGGCAATTCAATATTCGCGTCAAAATCTACCAGTGAATTTACTTTTAGACGATTATCTTTTTTAATTTTACCTTCTCCGAATACGCCAACCCTAAAGCGCGATAACTCAATAATCCGTTCTTCCCCTTTCGGAGGCTTAAACCAGTAATCAAATTTCTGTACTTGATTTTGAAATGCTTTAAAAAAATTCGCGTGAATCCAATCGATTTTTCCGCTAAAACCTTCGGAATTTTTCCATGATTCAGCAACAGGTTCAACTGTGCGGGATATTAATTCTGGCGAATTCGGGGCAGAGGCTTCTGCTGCAGCAAAGCCATTATTTTTGGCCTGCGAATAATCATTGTTCACTTCTTGAACTATAACTGGGTCTTGTTCTGCGGTTTTCGCGAAAATACGACTGCCTTTGCCCACATTGCCGAACAGCACAAAAAAAATAACCGCAGCGCTTAATATCCTCCGCGCTGCGATTATTGATAAGATACTCGTGATATTAAATGCAGTCACGGGTAACATATATTTCTTCCTCCAGGCCTTAATTTTTTTATCCAGAAAGAAGTTATTCCTTGATAAATTCATCGGAATTTCTGTATTTGCCTCATTAAAACACCGCTCATATCAGGCTGATTCCCTCTTATTCATTTCAACGCGTATCCGCGGCAAACATTCCGGAAAACGCTGCTGCAAAAACTCCAGAAGCTTTTCCCTGACTTCACAGCGTAAATCCCAGGCCGTAGGAGAATCCGTCGCGCTCATCAGCGCCCGCAGTTCAACTGTTTTTTCAGTAGCATTGGTTACCTGCAGCACATTGACCTTTTTGTCCCACTTGGAATTATTTTCCAGAATACTTGTTAATTCATTCCGTACTTCTTCTACGGGTACAGTGTAATCTGTATATATAAAAACAGTTCCCAGCAAATCCGCCGAGGTTCGTGTCCAATTCTGAAACGGTTTTTCGAGAAAATATGATATGGGAACCACCAAACGCCTTAGATCCCAGATACGCACTACCACAAAAGTGAGCGTAATTTCCTCAATCCAGCCCCATTCATCTTCAACAATCACCACATCATCCAGACGAATTGGCTGAGCAATAGCTATTTGAATACCGGCAATAAGATTCCCTAATGTTTTTTGCGCGGCAAAGCCTATAACTATGCCGACAATTCCCGCAGAAGCAAGTATACTTACCCCGATATGCCTGACTTGCGAGAAACTCATCAGAATAAAAGAAACGCTTAACACAACTATAACCACACATATGATATTCGCGACCATACGTATTTGTGTCTGCATACTGCGGGCATGTACATTGTCCTGAACACTAATATCATAACTGTTCAAAAGCGCGTCGCGAACGATGTAAATAACCTTTACGGCAACCCAGCCAAACAAAGCGATAAGCAGAATTTGAATAAACTGGCTAACCCCGCCCCTCACTTTTTCCGTCAGTCGCAAGAAAGGGATAACCCCTGCGATACATAAAGCGGGCATCAAAAAACGTAACGGAATTTTGAGAATCCCCAGGTTGACTTTTAGCAATCCTAAGGAAACAGCCCCCCGCCGTTTAATTAAAAACAGGGTAAGAAAATAAAGAATCCACCCGGCAGCAAAACCGGAAACTATTAAAATACCAGAAAAAAGGTAATCATTCATAATTTTAATCTCTCTTTTATCTCTTTACTGGATTTATCCTTAAAGACAAAAAACCATTACATTTGTTTTAGAGAAGAAATAAGGGTTAAAACACCTTTGCCAAGTATCCACGCGATAATAACAATTATAACCGCGATGATAAATGGCTTCAAGAATTCAGATATTGACCGAGATAAATTATTCTTATCTGCCATGTCTTCCTCCTCCCTTATCCAGGATTTGCTTTAGTACAATTTATTGGCTATCTGATGCCGCAACATTCTTACTTTCGCACTAAACCTAAAAATCCGGCTATTCCCGCAAACACTCCGCCGATCAGAAGCCAGAGTGCCTTGTCCGTCGGCGCGCCCGTGAAAAAACGCGAAACATCGGAACTCGCTGAGTGGTAGGCGCTAAACCCAAAAAACAACAAAATAACCCCTGCAACCAGCAATGCAGCCGACATACTTTTATTCATATTGCCTTCCTTTCTTTTAACATTACAGGATTATTTCATGCTTAAAACAACACGATTATTGTTTATCCCTGGTGAAACTTCGGTAAAACGCGTCATCATTTCCTCGGAAGACTCCATTTTAACAATCTGCATCTTGCTCCCGTACAAACTTACATCACATCCTGTTTCTTTTTTAACAATTTCTTCAATGTCTGCCATACTGCTATTTTTAGGATCAAATTTTACCTGTTTTATATCTAAAGGACCCCGGGCTAGTCCCCCTGGCAGGTAAATCGCCCCTGTAGAAAAGTCAACAGCATAAGCAATAATCCCGGGGATCAGAAAGAAAAATAAACCAACCCCATCTAAAACAGCAACCCCAACATCAATCCTCCCGCCTTTTTGGCCTCTGCGGTCAGGATACATTATGGTCCCGCACCCAGTTAGCTGAAGAATTAAAACAGCACAGGTTAAAACATAAAAAACCTTTCCTAATTTTTTTAACATAATCCCTCCTTAATTTATCATCCTTTTTCCAACCAACCCGATTAATGCCGGCCCGAGCAACAACATTGTTGCCGGTTCCGGAACCGGTGTTGTACTGCCGCCGTTGCTACCGTTACCGCCGCTAAAGCCGTAACTGCCAAAGTCTGAGCGGCCGCTGCCGAAGTCTTCGGCTGTGTTATTGTTAGAAATAAAATTATCTACCAACGTCACTGCCCCAGTTAGCGCGAAAGCCCTCCCGCAAAGAATCTCTGCGCGAGGATCAAGGCTAACACTCGCAAGCGCAAGAATATTTCCGGCGAAAATCGTGTCTGTGCCTAGGGTCGCGGAACTTCCGACCTGCCAATACACACCGCTAAGGGAATTCCCATTGATTACATTAATTGAAGAATTGCTTGCGGTCGTGAGCGAACTCCCTATCTGGAAAATAAAGTCCGCATCGGGGTTATTTTGAAAATCAAGAGTAAGTGCTCCTGTCAATTGAGCCGATGTGTCAAAATGATAGACACCTGGAGTAAGAGTAGTGTATCCCGCTGAACCCAAGACAAAACCAGTATAGTCGTAAACAAATGGCAAACCTGCCAGCGTATTATACACGTTCGCTGCGTCTGCCAAAGCAAGCTGCGCGACACCATCATTTATGTGTATCGTTCCTCCGCTTACGGCCCCGTCAGGATAAAATCCCGTGACCGAAGTTCCTGGCGCCACTCCCAAATTCCCGTAGATTTGAGTTGTCAGGTTTGGGTCGCTGTGGCCGTTGGTCACCGTTTCATGCCCCAAAACAGCAAAACTATCCGTTGATTCTAGAAAAAAAGCAAACCCCGCGGTGGGGCTGAAAAAAACCAGAGCAAACACCGCGATTGTTAAAATAATCAAATAATTGTATTTCATTTTCAACCTCTCATTTTTCGCATTCATACAGACGTTCCTTTTCTTCCCAAAACTAACATAACAATTGCTAAAATCAAGAATACAAAAAACAAAATCTTAGCAATATCCATAGCCGCCCCCGCGATCCCGGTAAAACCTAACAACGCCGCGATAATGGCAATAACAAAAAACGTAACTGAATAATTCAACATAATAATCTCCTTTTCTTCGTTAATTATAAATATTAAAAACCGCTACTGGCGGCATCCTACAGCAAACACCGCAAGCAACACACACGCATTTAGTTCTTTGATATTATTTGATCTACAGTCATATTATTAATTACCTGTGTAACGCCATTTACATCATTAGCTACCTTGCCGGCCATGTCTTTTGACGCTGAGTTGACGGCATTGCCGGTTAAAGTTACTACTCCGTTATTTGTCTGAACTCCGGTTTTGAAAGCACTGGTTGAATGATGCGACAAGAAAGCTACCTTGACTTGCGCGGTAATCGACGCGTCATCTATTTTCTCACCCATTGTCTGTTTTGGTTCGGCTGGTATTTTAGCTATTGTTATTTCATTTTTTACATCTTTAACCCCGCTAACGTCTCTGGAATACGCGCCGGCCAGATCTTTTTGCGCCTGATTAGCGGCTTCGCCTTTTAAGGTTACGATTCCGTCCTTTACGAAAACCTGAGTATTGATCCCGCTTACATTACGGTTAAAAAGCAGAGAACTTTTGATCTGCAGGCTGATCCAACCGTCAGAATTTTTTTCCTGAGACTTACCATCGAATACCAGATTATTATCCACTTTTTTGACCCCTGGCAGGCTCGCCAAAGTCTCTCCAGCTAATAATATATGCGATTCCTCGGCAACCGTTCCTGTCAAGGTGACAGCGCCATCCATAGACTGGATTTTAATAGAGTCGTTTTTGAGATACGTTTTGAACACGTAGGACTGCTTCGCGGATGATTCAATCCGGGCATCCATTTCAGAGGCATACGCCAATACGCTCGAAAACAACAAAACAGCAACGGTCATTGAAAAAAACATTTTAAAATAATTTTTACTCATAACACACACCTTCCTTTTTTGTAAATCTGTATGGAAGAAACTCTCTCCCCGCGTTTTTACCTTTTATTCCCTAAACATTCCGCTTCTCTACAAAGCACCCCAACCCGACTAAGATCACCACGCTAATGAAAGGCAGCCTCACCCACATCTCATAGCATTACACCCATTGTTTGTTTTCTCCTTTCTATAATTAACTTCCTTTATTTTTTCTTCGTTTGTTTTTTATTTTTTTTATCGGTAATTTTTTCTATTTTCTCCGTTAACACAGCTATATCAAACGGCTTGATAATATAATCATACGGCTTAGTATCTTTTGCTTTTTCGTCTATTTGATCCGGGTCTCCTCCTGTCAAATAGATCACCGGAGTATTGGAGCTTTTCCGGATCGCGATTACAGTTTCATATCCGTTCTTTTGCCCGCGCAATCTAATATCCATAAGGATTACATCCGGATTATTTTTCTCCGAACTCTCTATGGCATCTTCTCCATTAGAGACGACTTTAAACACATTGTAGCCAAGATTGTTTAAACACAGCTTTAAACTGGATGCTATTATTGCCTCATCTTCAACAATTAAAATATTTTTTTCCACAACAACCCTCATGCTTTTTCCTGTTAACTTTGAAAGGTGAGCTTAAACCATGTTCCTCCAGCACTGCTAAAGCTAATTTTCCCGCCCAGTTGAGTTTGTATAGTATCGATAACAATTCTTAACCCCATGGTTTTAACCTTATAAATATTAAACCCTTTGGAAAATCCAATACCATTGTCACTGACCAGTATTTCTAACATACCTTTACGGTTTGAACTCAGCGATATAGCGATTTCTCCTTTCCTGTCTTCCGGAAAAGCATATTTAAAAGAATTGGTAAGCAGTTCATTAATGATCAGCCCGCAAGGGACCGCAATATCTATTTTTAACAACACCTTGACCACATTAACATTAACCATAATTTTTTTCCGGTCAATACCGTAAGCTAAAATTAATTCATTAACTAATTCATTGATATATTCAGAGATATCAATACTCATAAAATCTTTTGATTCACAAAGCTTCTGATGAACAAGAGCCATGACTCTGATACGTTCCTGTACTTGTTTAAAAACATCAATAACTTCTTTATTTTTAGAGTTAAAAAGCTTTAACTGCAGCAGGCCTGAAATAATTTGCAGGTTATTTTTAACCCGGTGATGAAGCTCCTTCAAAAGAGCTTCTTTTTCTTTTAAAGAACGCTGAATGCTCTCTTCAGCTTCCTTCCGGACTGTAATATCACGGATATTACACTGGATCACCCTTTTCTGGTCAACTAAGTAAACATTGCTGACGAATTCAACCGCGATTTTGTGTCCGTCTTTTGTTTCCAAAGGCAGGTCCTCATACCGGACGTATTCTTTGGTTTGCAACTCTAAAAAGGCTTTTTTTGATGCCTTGGCATCCTTAAAAGCGCCGATCTGCCATAATTTTTTTTCTAAAATATCTTTTTTAGCATACCCCAGCATATTTAGCAAAAACGGGTTTACATCTTTGATCTTTCCTGTATTCGCGGCAAGGATTAATATCCCGTCTTGCGCTGTTTCAAAAAGCCTGCGGTAGCGGTCCTCGGAAACTTCTAATACGTTCTTTTGTACTGCCTGTACTGATAATCTTTTCTTAACAGCCTTTATTTTCATTTTCTCCCTTCCTTATCAAGCTCAACCACTACAGCTCCTGTTTTTAACACCCACTCCGTGTTTTCACCGGCCGGCCGTCTATCCCCTGATTTAACTATCCGCCTTAAAACCTCCCAGCCGTCCATTCCCGGCATATGAATATCCAGGATCAAACACCCGGGAACGCTGTCAGGCACAAAAAATCATTTGCGCAGGAAAAAGCATTAACTGCAAATCCATACGTAACCAAAAGCATGCTCAGCGATCTGCGCACTGATTCATCATCATCGAGAATAAAGATTTTTTTACTTTTCTTGACATTTGCTCCCTATATTCCTTCTCTTACCTTTAAGTTCATTATAGGCGCGACAAAAAATTAAATCAATTATACCTAGGTATAATAGAACAACAGCGTCGTAAATTTATAACTCGTTCTTTAAAACCATTAAACATGCCTTTACAATATCCGGATCAAATTGAGTACCTGCGGCTTTTCTTATTATTTTTACAGCATTTTCTTTGGAATAAGCCTTGCGGTAAGGACGATTGGAAACCAATGCTTGATATACATCCGCGATGGCAATGATCCTGGCCCCTAAAGGGATACTCTCCCCAGCCAATCCTTTGGGATACCCTTTCCCGTCCCATCGTTCATGATGATAAAGAAGAAATGGTTTTATCGGATACAAAGAATGAATCGGACTTATAATGTCCACACCTATTTGAGGGTGTTTTTTAATTTCTTCGAATTCTTCTGTGTCCAGCTTGGAATTTTTACGCAATATATGCTCATTAATCCCGGCTTTTCCCAAATCATGCAGCATTGCCGCTTGCCGAATAAGCTCTATTTTATCTTTAGAAAAATGCAATGCCCGAGAAATTTTAACTGCCCAACCAGCGGTTCGTTCCACCTGCTCGCCGTTATAGTTGTCCTTTAATTTTATTTTCCTGGCAAATGCCAAAGCCTCTTCAATTAAACTATGGTTTGCCCGGACAGCAAGTTTCTCTATTTTTTTCTTAATTAACTGTATTGTCGCGGTTTCCCGGGCTGTAACAGACCCATTTTTTGTGTCCAAAGATGAATATACCCTGTTACCGCCGTCTTCTTTGGCCTTATTCAAGATCCGGTCGACAGGATCTACTAAATCCGTGTTTATATCTATAACATCTTCCGGATAAGAAACAACCGCTAAGCTTAACGTTAGCTTGATTGAATGGGTACTATCGCCAAAAGGAAATAAGCTGACCGTTTTTAGGATTCTTTGAGCTAAGACTAAAGCGCCCGCTCTATCCAGATCAGGAGATACTACAATAAATTCTTCGCCGCCATAACGAATAACCGCATCATAAGGGCGGACAGTTTTAGTCAGCCGGGCGGCAAACTGCGTTAATATCAAATCGCCAAACACATGTCCGTATACATCGTTTATTGACTTAAAATGATCCATATCCATCATTATTACGGAAACCGGGGCAAACTGTCTCTGTGCCCGGGCAAGATTCACTTCAAGCGCCTCTTTAAGATAGCGATGGTTATAAAGGCCGGTATGTGAATCCTTTAGGGCTAACTGTTCCAATTTCTGGTTTGATTTTTCTATTTCATTATGCAAATACTCTCGCGCTATCTCCAAACGTCTGCGCTCGGTTATATTGCGAATATTACATTGAATAACTTTCTTGCGCCCAACTCTATAGCTGTTACTGATAAACTCTACACTAACCAAATGGCCGTCTTTGGCCTGAAGCGGTAAATTTTCATAACGGATATATCCCTTGCTTTGTAAATGAATAAATGCTGTTTTGCTTTTATCAACATCCACAAAAGCGCCTACTTCCCATAGTTTTTTCCCCAAGAGCTCCTCGCGGGAATACCCCAGCATATCAACCAAAAATGGATTAACTTCAGTTATTTGGCCGGTATCCTCCTCCATTATCAATATCCCGTCTTGGGCTGTTTCAAAAAGCCGGCGAAAGCGAATTTCCGAATCATTCAGCACATTCTCTAACCGCTTGCGCTCAGTGATATCGCGCCAGACACTTAAAAACATATCGCGATTTTTATAATTAAATAAAGCCGTTGATACCAAAAGTGTTTTTTCCGAACCGTCCTTTGCCTGAATCGTCGTTTGAGTTTCGCGCGTTGTGCCTTGTGAAAAAATTTCGTTTAGCCTTTTAAGCACTTCTTGATGATCCTTACTCTGAGGATGAATAAGAACATCAAAGTCTTTTTGCCGGTTTACTTCGTCTATAGTATATCCGCTAATTTCCCGCATTTTCTCATTGAATACCATAAACTGGCCCTGCATATCGGAAACAGTTATACCGTCACTAATCGTATCAATAATCTTATGCAATTTGATTTCTTCCTTGGTATAACCAAACATATCCAGACAAGCCTGATTCATATCGATAAAACTACCTTTCAAATCAGTTAGAAACAATCCGTCACTAAACGAATCGTATAGATTGCGGTATTTTCCCTCGGATTCTTTCCACGGGTTAAATCTTTAATTTTTTCCATAAACTCTTTCATCGCTTGAGCGTGATTCAGAACCTTTTGCGTGATTTCCGGCGAAACCGGAGCAGGATTAGCAGAGGCAAGCATTACCGCCTCTATGGCTGACTCCATAATAACCACATCACTTCCAACGTAAGGATTAATCAGTTCTTGTGCAATTGGGTCAAGCGGAATGAAATCATCAAATTGGGGGAAAAACGAGTTCTCTTTTGAGGGCGCGGTTATCAAGCTGACCACGTTTTTCATATCGTTGATCCAGTTTATAATTCTCTTTGCTTCCTGAACCGGCATAAATTCTTTCTTTGCCAGCCAATGCCGGCAAAGGAGGATAATCGCGGTTACATTATCACCGACTCGACGGTACATAAAATCCCAAGCCGGCTGGGGCACAACACTCCCTTTGATTTTTATGTATTCATAAATTTCTTTTTCATTAGACAAAGGATTTGCCATTAGTTCTCCATCCTTCCCCATATTTTTTATTCAAGCGTTCACTTAAAATTCTATACCATGCGCAAAACTCATAAACCCCTTCTTTAAAAACTTTTAACACCGCACATGTAGCCATTGACAGTCAAGGTTACTGGCTTTCTTATCTTATGTTCTGTTTGTGCGGCGATTATACAAATCACACAAAGCCTTTCCTTACTTTTTTTACCTTCTCATAAACTAATTTAATATTCTCCGCATTTTCCATTTGCACAAGCTGTTCCGCCTTAAACCAATCATCCAAATCGTTTCCCTGCGAATATCCTCTTTTTTCAAATAACTCAAATGCTTTTTTTTCGATTCTTTTTCTTTTGCCAATTTGTGTTTTATTTAAGATCATTTTAGTCCCTTCCTTTTTTACAATCACCATCTCTCTCTTCTTACTTCTAATTTTATTTTAATAAAACCGCGTGATCATATCAATTGTACCTGGGTATAATATATAATTTCTCCATGCCAATAGCCTTATTCGTTCTTTGGTAACCTGATTTTTATGTCAACAATCAGCGGAAGGTGATCTGAAGCGATTTTATCCAGGTCTGTCCTAGAGACTTCCACTCGAGTCACCTCGATTTCAGGGCTGATAAAAACATGATCAATCCTTCCGACGGGGTAATAACTAGACCAAGTCGCTTTGGGGCTGTGATGTTCAAGTTCTTCTTGAGCATCTCGAAAAAACTCCTTTACTGTACGGCATAACCGCGAATTAGGCAAAGCGTTAAAATCCCCGCACAAAATAACCGGGCCATGGCAAACCGGATGCGCTATCCATTCCGAACCAAGCAAAGCCTTTGCTTGACGAATCCTTTCCCGAGGGAAAAGCCCAAGATGCGTGTTAAAAAAATTTATCCTTATCCCCGCAATGCTTATAACTGTCCAAATAACTCCTCGAGGTTCCGCCATGGAGATTTTGATAGTACCAGGCAGCCTCCCTGCACGCATTAACTCCATTGGATAGCGGCTTAACACAGCATTGCCGTAGCGCTCCTCATCAACAACCACAGAGGGGTGAAAATGATATATCATCTCTAATTCTTTAGCGATCAGATGCGGTTGGTCCACTTCACCGGTACGTTTACGCCACATATCCAGTTCTTGAAGCGCCACAATATCCGGCTCATGCCGCCCAATAACGCGGGCAATCCTTTCCGGTGAAATTTTACCATCCAGTCCAATACAAGAGTGCGCATTATAAGTCATGACCCGAATTGTTTTCGGAGCAGCCTCAAATTTTTCGCGGATCAAATTGTCAAAGTATTGTTTGCCCGCTTGCGGCATCGGGCGTTTTAGAAATCGCAGTGCCGCGAAATGCAAATCCGTCGGGGTTAAATACGTTCTCTTTCTCTGCCTAGGAATAACATCAACCGGAAGTAACGCAAAAGCATTCGTTTCTTCTGGGGCAGGCCCAGCATGAGAACCTTTTTCCAACGGAAAAGTAATCAATTCTTTTGCCCCAGGTTTAAATCCCATAAAAGTAAAATCTCCTGTGTTAGCATGATGACAAATACTAATTAAGTCTTCTGTTGCCTGAGATAAGAACGGGTGATCATCTCCTAAAATTTTCTTAGCATCCTTAGGTAAATTAAATTCGCCTTCTTCTGTCCAGACACAGACTTGCCCCTGCTCTTTTGGCAGCATAACAACAGGAATTTTAGCTTTCGCTACCAATGCTTTCGCGAAATAATGTTTATCAACATTATTCATTTCTCTTGGCAAATAAATATTTCCCGTCGGGCCGATAGCTGTAACTACAAGCTTATTATCCAAAGAATTATCCTGGACAAAATTCGCGTTACTAAATTTTTTTTCAACATAAAAAAACCCCAATAAACGGGCGCGCTGCAGCTGTTCTCCATTTTTATCAAAAGTAACACCTTCAATCGTTGTATCAAATTCTCTAAAAACTTCCGCGACAGCTTCCTGAACTGTCCTGCCATATTTGCTAATGTATGAAATGGAATCCTCCTGTCCATGGTCAGAACAGATCCAGATATCATAGCTGCGGCAAGGTGAATGCATAGCATTATAATAGATCTTTTCAATAGCTCGATCTATCCCTTTTAAAGCCCAATGCGCAACTCGCGATGAAGGCCCGCTATGATGCGCGTTTTCATCATAACCTAAAAAATTTAAATAAATAATCGGCAATCCGCGCGCGATATCAATTTTAGCACCCAAAGAAACCAATTCTCTAAGATGTATACAAATAAGTGAACGCAGATAAATAAATTTTAATTCATCAATAAAATTATTTTTTTTAAAAATATCTCTGCCAAAATCAAAAATTCCTAAAATAATTTCCCAAGATATTAAAACCAGCATCCTTAAAAACACGTAGAAGTGAGTTACTATTAAAATAAAAAAGCTATTCGGGTTAACATCCTTCCATATCCGGCTCCAGCCTAAAAATGCGGCACAAAAATGTGTTTCCCGCGCTCCCCCGGAATATATATTAGAATATGAACTGCCGTCTTTTAAAAGGCCGACTCCCTGTTCCGAAAGTCTTCTCTCAATTTCAACTACCGCATCACTGTCATACATTTTAAATACTTTATGAGCTTTTTTGTCGAAAAATGAGAATGCCGGAACAATGTGTTTAATGCCATAAAATAATTCACCCTGAACTGACGGAGTACTTGAAGGTAACCCGGAATATTGAGGATAAATTTTATAATATTTTTTTTTAATAAGGCCGTGAAGAAAAGGCATTTGATTGTTTTTAATTGCTTTTTTAAGCTGAGCTTGTGACAAGCCATCAATTTGTATAAAAACTAACCCCGGCTGAGTTTCTGACTCTTCCGAAAAAGATAGCCTCATAAGTTTTGCTGACCATTCACTCAAAGATAACAGTTTAGGCAGATTGGCTAACCCTCTTTTTCTTTTCTTAATAATAGGTTCCCTTAAAATTGCCTTTTCTGTTATGGCCGCGCCTCCTGCCTGCATCATATTTTTAAACATCCCCCACTCACTCTTTAGCCGTCCGGACAGAGATTCCCAGGCACTATTTTTGAGGTCCGAAGAAACGTATTCTTTGATCATAACATCCTGATAAACCTTAAGCATCTTTTTAGCGCAAAGATCCGCGGTGAATTCTTTTGTTGTCGCTTTGGCATTTTCCTTCATCCGCTTGAATTCACCAGGAGGCTGGTTAAGGCACCACGCTACCGCTTTTGAAAAATTGTCTTGGTTTTCTCCGAATATCAACCGGCCATTGTAACCATCTTTAACAACTTCACGAATGCCGGGAGCATCAACAGCCACAACCGGAACTCCGGCAGCCATCGCTTCAACCAAAACAATCCCCTGCGTCTCACTTAAAGAAGCGAAAGTAAAAATATCCATCGCGTGATAACAATCAACCAGGTCCTGTCCCTTAAGCACTCCGGTCAGATGCAGCCTTTTCTCTGCTCCTTCCTCCTTATAGATTTTCTTGATCAGATCCTTAAGCGGCCCTTCTCCAACCAATAAAAAGTGCGCTTTACTTTCTTTCTTTAAGTAACCAGCAACACTGCGGCTCAAGAATTCTAAATTTTTTTCTAAAACCAGCCTGCTGACACACCCGGCCACAACGGCATTTAAAGGGATACCCAAGCGTTTACGGATAATATTTCCATCTCCTTGAGAAAATTTTCGCAGGTCCACTCCGGTCGGGACCACTTCTATCGGGGTTTTGACCCCGCGGTTTAAAAGTATAGCGCGGACACTTTCGCTGGGCACAATCACCTGATTCGCCAAATTAGCGTAACCGGCAAAAAGTTCAATGATAAAATGCTTAATCCCTTCATTTGGAATCGGCAGATAATGCATATGCTGTTCAAACATCGTATGATAAGTAAACACCAGCGGAACACGGGATTGGCTGCTTAACCGCAGGGCAATATCCCCCATCCAGAAAGGGTGGTGGCAATGAATAATATCCGGCATAAACTTTTTCATAAGTTCCGGTAAAAGACTCGACATCGGTAAAGCAATGGAAAAATTTGAATGGTTGAATTTTTGAATCGCGCGCAGGCGTATCACCCCAACCTCATCAGGCGGCGCGCCCGCGCATTCAGGCGCGACAATAACAACTTCATGGCCCAATTTTTCAAACTCAAGAGTAAAGGAATGAATAGATTGTTCTATTCCTCCAACCATGGGAGTATAAGTGTTTGTCATCATTAAAATCTTCATAGTCATTCTACCGCTTTCAATTCAGTGGAATTAGTTCCCGGAAGAACTCTCAAGTATATAAACCCGGATAATTGAATATCAATCGGCGGTTTTTTCCTCTTAGGCGCGTATTCGTATGGGGCAAGGTTCTAAAAACCCACCATTTAAAACTTATAAAAGCAAATAAACTTGTTAATATTGTGGCAATTATTAACGCTTGCCAAACAGCACCCAGCCGAAAACCTTTTATTTTGATATTTTTTAATGTCCATAGTTTTTACTTACAATACCTCTAGTATTATTATGCGCGAAATAAAAATTTTAATCAATTGTACCTGGGTATACATCCCGAATTTTGCGGTAGATTATGTTTTGTGCGATTTTGAAGAGGTTTGAATAAATATTATCTTTGAAGAAATTAACTTTTAGAGGGAGTAATGCCTGCTTTTTGGGCAAAACGGATAAGCTCGGACACGATTTTGGCCTGCATTTTATTCATTACCCGGCCGCGGTAGACCTTAATTATTTGAAGTGAGACTCCGCAACATAAATTATCGTCTTGAGAATAGTCATACTCTGGCTTTTTTCTTGATAGGAAGGGAAAAATAAAAAATTGCCCCGCCGCTAGGATTATTTTTAACATCCAATTTCCCGCCATGAAACTCAACAATAGAGCGGCTGATAGACAATCCCATGCCCAGCCCATCCTGTTTACTCGTAAAAAACCGGGTGAAAAGCTTAGGAAGATTCTTCACTGGTATCCCGCATCCTGTATCCCGAATTTCAACAATAATCACATTATCCTTCCGCGATGTACTGATCATTATCTCCCGGACCTGCGGCGCGTTATCCAGAGCATCGAAACTATTACTGATAAGATTCAGGATAACCTGCTGCAGCTGTATATGGTCACCGCGGATAAGCGGAAGGTTCTTTTCAAGCTCGAGCTTTAAGACATCGTGCCTTACTGCGGCATCAGTAGCAATAAGTATAACTGTATCATTAATAAGAGTATTGATGTCAAGCGGTTTCATTTCCGAAATACCCTTCTTTAAAAGCAAACGCATGCGCTGAATAACCGCGGCCGCCCGCTGGTCATCATTAATAATGTACTGCAATATATCCTTTAGCTTAGGCTCTTTGCCATTAAGCATACGTTGAGCCGCCTGCGCGTAAGAAAGAATAGACGTAAGCGGCTGGCTGATCTCATGCGCTAAAGAAGAAACAAATTCCGCGAGTTTTCCCACCCTGGTTACGTGCAAAAGCTCATGGCGCTGCTCTTCGATCTTTAATTCTCTCTGCCTCATCAAGGTGAGATCTGTCTTGATCCCTACATAATGAGTAACCTCCCCTTTTAAATCAGGTACCGGAGAAAGGCGCAATGAATTCCAGCATTTTTTTTCAGCCTTATTCAAATTAAGCACTTCTCCGTGAAAAGATTTCCCTTTAAGCATAGCGCGCTTTATTTTCTTGATAATAAGAGGATTGGCCTCAACTCCGTAGAATAAGAAATAATTTTTTTCCAAAATTTCATTTTTTGTGTAACCAGTCATCTTCTGAAACGATTTATTAGTATAAACAATAGGATAATCCGGTTTCCGCGCGTCAATAAGAAAAATTCCGTCCACGGCTGATTCCATGGCCTTGGTAAGAATGTAAACCTGCTCCTCAGCCAGATCATTCCTCTCTACCCATTTCTTTATCTGCCCGTTTTTAAGCTTTAACTCACGCGCTTGCCGGAGAACCGTCTTTCCCATTTTCGCATTAGTTTTAATTTTGTCAAAAGCCCGTCTTGAAAAATTCCGTCGTTCCGCTTTAAAAGCGCTATTTTTAGATATAGGCTTTTTCGCTTTTTTCTGAATAGCCCTTACTTTTATTTTGAGTTTTGATTGTTTTTTATTTGCCATATTATATATTATTTTGCGCAAAGAAAATAATTCCTAAAAACATTCCCCGCTTTAAAGCAAAAAAACTCCGCTGACACCTTCCGTGGCGTTTTTCTTTAGTAAATAGTATAACTCTTTATAACACCCCGGGCAAGAAGATTTATAGCAAATGATTTATAGCAAATGTCAAGCCAAATCTATTATATCCACATGCTTCCACATGCTAAATATTCAAATCATCTCCTAAATATTCAGCTATTAAAGTAAAACAGCCTTTGCGTAATTTACCAGCAAAGGCTGTTTTAAATACCCGCGATTAATGTTTTGCTTATTCCGGCTTGTTTTTTCTGCTGAGATTTTGGATTGTTTTTATTACATTTTGTTTATAGCGGATAATTATTGCGATGCCCGCGAACAAAATAATCAAAAACAATAGTCTGCCTGATTTCTTAGTATAAAAAGCATGTATCTTTAGCTGCTCCCGGCTGATTAATTTGGTAAATGTATAGAGTTTGCCTCCAGTCGGAATGGTAATATGAATCGGTAATACCCCTTTTTGTCTGCCTTTGGTTGCCACTTGCTTGGTTTTTGACGGAGCTAACTGCTGATTATAACGCGCGGTCTGAGTATTTATATTTGAGACAAATGTCTGGTCTTTTTTCTGCCAGATTTCTGGCGCGGGCTTCTGCGTATAGGCTTCTTTTTTTAAATCACAAAACGATGTATCCGCGCAGGTCTCATAGTCCATTAGTTCTTGCGACCTGGCGGGCATGTCTCTCCCAAGCTTTTCAACATTAAGTCCGCCAATAATCCTTTTATCCATATGTTCCTGCGGCTGCCTCCATCTGCCCTGAGCAAAAACTCTTGTACCTGGTTCCAGATTACCGCTAAGATTAAAATAATTATAACCAAACGGCATATACACATCCCAGGTAACATTTGTCAGCGGAATATCAAACTGCGGCGCAGTAAGATTTATCCTGCCAAACAGGAAAAATTTAGAACGCTTAACTTCATAAATTATTTCCACAGGAAAACTGCGGTCTTTTTCTTCATACTTAACCAAGGGTAATAATATTTTATTTTCTTCGGTTTTCGCGGGTTTTACCGCTTTGCCGTCAACAAAAGTGCTCCAGATTTCCACATTTTTAGGCAAAGCTATGTCTAAATACTGTTTTGTTCTGTTTTTAATCTGATACTTCGCGCTGACAATAATCTGCCCGTCTTTACCTAAAACAGTTGTAATATTTGCTGCTTCAACTACCGCCACCAATACCGCGACATCTTCGTGCTTTTTAATGTCTAAGCCCACGCTATATGGATAGCGGACATATTGTAAAGCGTATAATATCGGAATATCCGCGCCGGCAAGTTTATCCTGCGGTAATTCCTTAACATCTACCTGGCTGGCCCCGTCAATATTAACTAATTCAATTTCCACATTTGCCCTTGGACCAATGGCCACACTGCCGGTCTGACGTTCGACCCCAAGAACCTGAAATGCCGGCATTTCTGTTTTTTCCGAAAGATTTTTTAATACTTTTTCATAGGCACAGTAAAGATTATACTTGCCCTTTACTTTAGAATGTAAAGAAATCGTATATATTTTTACTTTTTTCTTCTGACCGTTTACATCCATTTCTTCTAAACGTTCTGCTTTGGCTTTAATTCCCTGTCCCATGATATCCACTCCGCTGACATCATTAGGTAAGACAATTTCAAACTGATCAACTCCGGCAAATAAAACATCAAATGTTACCGCTGAATTAACCAGGACCAAACCTTCACCCACTGATAAAAAGGTAAAGACATCCGCCATTACCCGCGGATCAACCTTTTCTACTGCCAGCTGCAGTTCATAAGGCTGGGTAATAAACTTATACGCTAAGTTCGGATAGATTTTCTCCCCGGGAATCTCGATTAAATCTGATAAAGCTGTTTCCGTAAGCTTACCGCGGTGTTTTGTTTTAAGATTAATACTGCTCTCGCAAGCCACACCAATAAAACCCGTCAGCTTATCCACATTTAAAACATTTACCTGCGGCATCTGAATATCCTGATAAATATCTTTTACCGGCTTTTCCAGCTTAACTAATAAGCGATAATCCCCGATGGCCTTAGTGCGCAGCTGGATTTCCAGATCCTGCCTATTCCCTTTTTGATTTACTTTCCAGTTTTCAATATTTAAACCTTTAACATCAATAACATCCATATCGCCGGGCAATTCCAGATTAAAATTAAACACCCCTGCTTTCTCAATCTTATAATCAGTCATAATCAGCAGCCGCATTACTTCTTCTGACACATCAAGAAAAACATTATTCCGGGCGGATATTTCCGGCATTGTTTTCTCAATATTAATCATCAGTTCTTTAGGATCACGTAAAAAACGATACGCTAAAGAAATATTTGCTTCGCCGTCTCCGGCATCTTTTAGCTGTTGCGGTAATTCCGCGATATTCAGCTGACTAACTCCATCGCGCTGCAAAGAACGCAGTTTATAATCATCTTTTACCTTAAACGCGTAATAGCCATTTTCCCTTTCAGAGTCTAAAGAAATAATATCCGACGTGCTATAATTACCTTCAATCTTATCTTTTATTTCTTCCGCGTCCAGCACTAATTGATATGTATCGGAGATTTCCTTTGTTAATTCCACGCTAAGAATCTGCTTATTCTTCTCTTTTTTTAATGTCCAGTTTTTCAGGTTTTCGCCTTTAACAGTCAACAGATTCATATTTTCCGGCAAAGACACATTAAATTGAGAAAGTTTCCCCTGAATAACTTTGTAATTTAAAAAAGTCCGGGTATTAATCACGCCAGAGGATATAGTAATCAGAGTATTATTCTCTGAATTAAACAAAAGATCTGCTTTGGCTAAAGCCGTAGGCTTGGCAAACCAACTCACTTCAATCTGTTTAGCCGCTCCCAAATAAGCTGTAAATTCCGTGTTTTTACCTTTGGCTTTTATCTGCGTGCTCATTGCCGGACTGCTTTGAATATCCAGATCAATCCCCTCGAACACCAATTGTAATGTGGAAATCGCTGACGGAAATACCTCAAGATTCAGCATATTACGATCACTTTTCTGATTAACCAAGGCGGTGAATTGCAGTCCAACAGAATAACTGCCTTTACCCGGAAAAAGCAGATTATACCTGCCTTCTCGCTGCAGCAGCAATACGCCTTTAGGTAAAGCGGTTTTAATCATTGCCACATCCTGAGTAAACAAAGGAACGCTACTCTGCTGCTCAGCTAAAACTTCAATCTTTAATTTTGTATCCACAAACACAGTAGCATCTTCTACCTTACCAATGTAAGCAGCCTCCTGTACCACATAGCTGGGCATACACATTGTTTTAGAAGCAATACACATATCCACTTCTTTTGCCCCAACACACGGTATAATGCTTAACACTCCGATCATTAATCCTAAACAAGCAAACAATATTTTCCTCATAATCTATCCCCTTTCTTCTGCCCCATAACTAGGGACAGCGACTAGTTTTTAGCCTTTTTGGGCCGCCCTTCTGACAAAGGAGTCAACCTCATTCCAAACACCTGCTCCAATTTCCGAACGAAACTTGAACTACCAGAGGGTCTTCCCGTCAACGTATTTCCTTTAATTAATTCTACTACTGCCCCATCTGTTCTTTCATTCAAATATTTATCCCAATCTGCTACCTGAACATACCTGTTAATCTTTAATAACGTTAACTCTCCTAAGCTACTGTTGCCTGATCCATGCGCTTTTGCACTACTGTATTTCCAATCTTTCGCACTCATCACCAAACCGGCCCTTACCGGATTATTTTCGACATATCTTACTGCCTCATATAAATGCTTCTCGTCCAACGCACAAGAATAAAATCTTCCCTGCCATAAATGACCACTGACTCCATTCTTCTTATTATAATATTGAGAATACCTCATATGCGCCGAATTAAACGTTCTGGCAAAAGAATCCTGATTTATAGGAACTGCAATGAAATGCACATGGTTGGGCATTAAACAATAACTGATTATCAACAGTTTATTTTTATCGCTATATTCTTTTATCAATTCCAGATATCGCTGATAATCACTGTCTTCAGAAAAAGTTATTTGTTTATAATTACCTCGCTGGGTAATATGATGCGGGCAATCTTTCACAACTACTCTGGCTATTCTTGGCATACAACCATCATACAAATAACCTATGTTGTTGTCAATAAAAACTAGTCGCTGTCCCTTGTTTACAATCTGCGAGGACTTTCGCTTCCCCCAAACCTGTCGTATCGTTTCACTTGAAATACAGGGCCACTCACTCCTTAAAGAGGAACCCTTATGTTTCCCTCCTTGCGCTAACCATGAATCGAGCTATGCTCTGGTTCATAGCAGGAAGTTCCAGCACGCCGATAGGGGAAAACAATCTTTTCCCCTTCACTATTCGTATTTTCAGGCTTGAATATCATCCAGTTTTTTCTTAAAGTCTTTGCCTTTGGATGATTAGCATTTTCCCTTCTTGTAAACTACGTGTATAATCTTTGCCATCTTTTCTCCTCTTATTTTGCCCCTATTTATTACGCCAATAAACTTCCTATATCTCCAAACTTATGGCTATATATGTAGTAACAGAGGTAACATGCTGTTATTAAAGTAGTTTTGACTATGAGCAATATTACAGAGGAACAAGTGAGTAATTTGGCATTATTGGCCAAGAAGGGCTTGAAAAAGAATTTACTACTTTAGACGCTCTATGCCTCTCCCCAATGTCAAGACCATTTTTTATAGATCATCTCTCTCCACAATATCAGGCTGAATCAAGCGGCGCTTTTTTCCTTTATTCATTTAATATTATTTGCTATAATATTAACCTGATTAGGGGATGCCTTTTATGGATCAAAACACAGCTCAGAATAAACATGAACACACTGCCGCGGAAATAAAACTTGCCAGCCAAATCGCGGCGAGTTTATTCGGCATGCTAAAAGCAGTCCATCTCTATCCGCGCGGACATCAAATGCTCAGTCAAGTTGTAGAAAAATTCTACACAACCCTTCAGGAAGTTATCGCGCAAAAACAAATCGCGGTATTCCGCATCTATGAAAATAATCTTTATATTCTGGATATTCATTTGGATAATCAAAAGCTGCCGGGGATTGATGATTTTATTGAAGAAATGCAAAAACGTTATATCCGCCAAATCATTTTCAATCCAGCCACCAACTTAACTGACATTGATCTTTTAGTAGAAATCTTTAATTTTGAAACCAGCAAAATATCGTCTTTGGGTGGAGCGGGTAAAATTTTAATTCAAAAAGGCTCCAAAGGAATTCGGATTATTGAATATTATTCCAGCAAACACTCCACCCTGGATCAGGAGCGCTTGCTGAGTTTAACCAACAGTATTATCTTTCGTTATTTTACTGACGACGAGATGCCTTTTTTAGATTCTGAACAAACTCATTTTCTATATGAATTGCTTCAAGAGTCACAACTGGTCTGCGAATTGATTAAAATTGCCTCGCAGTTTAGTATTAGAAAACAAACCTCTGCTCTGGGTGAAAACCAGTTAATTCTTAAAATTCTAAATAAAATTAAAATCGCGATTACCACATTGGAACTTTCTGAAGAAGAAGAAATCCATACAATCTTAAAAGATTTAATTGCCGCGTTCGGCAATGAAACATTATTTGATTTGGTATTTGAAGATCCCGACGCAGAAATCCTCCAATACACGCAAGCCGCTAATTATCTACTTGAACAAATGAGCCCCGGGCAAACCGCGAAATTGTTTGTTAAAAAAATCGCTGAATCAAATCAAACTTTCAGTATTATAGCGCATACCAAACATGTCTTAAGCAGAGTGTTTATTGACCGCAGCGCTTTTTTAAATTTTCTTCCGGCTTTCAAGCAGGCCCTGCAAACCGGATTAGAGCATTCCGATAAAACCTCTTCGATTTTAAATGACATCTGTTCGGCTTTTGCTCCTGGCCTTTCTCTGGAAGATAATGTGGACCTGGCTTTAGGCGCCATAACCTCTGAAGAAAAAATCGACATTATTGATGGTTTAAATGTATTAAAAACCGTACACTTTGAAAAAGATATTTTAAAAAAATATATCGAAGAATATTCTGAGATTCCAGCACATCTGGAAATCCTGCACGCTTTATTGTCTGACCCATTAGAAACCCCCGTGTTTAATGATTTGCTGGATAAATGCCTGCAAATAACCAAAAGTATTTTACACGGTTCTGACCTGGAGCAAAGCAGTCAATCCTTTAACTTTTTCGCGGAACAACTTAAACCAGAGTCTTTAATCACTACTGAGCACAAACTATTTATCGCGGATGCTTTGGAGCATTTTCCCGAAGCACTGATTGAAAAATTTATCTTAGAAATGACTAAAACTTATTCCGAAACAAAAACCAAACTTTGTTTACAAGATTTATTTATCCTGTTTTCACACAGACTGATCGCCTTACTCCTTAGACTATACACGCAAAAAGGTGACTTATCCAAAGATACAATAATTAAACAAGTTATTCTAGAGCAATATAGCACTGCTGCTTTAAAATTAAACATCGATTTATGCAAGGAGCCAACCAACAGCATTTTACGTTTACTGGAATTAATGCAGCTAATTAATGATGATGCCGCGCTGCCTTTGGTCTGGCCGATATTGTTTCATGAAAATATTATTTTAGCGCAACGAGCTTTAAAGCTGATTGCCAACCGCAAATCACACGCGGCTTTAAACATGCTCTTGCAAATTTTGGGGCATAAGCTCATTGCTTTGCGCATTGTCTGCATTGAATATTTAGCTGGTTTTAGATATAAAGAAGTGCGTTCCACCATTGCTTTGATTGCCCGTGGACAGGAGGCTATGTGCGATAATGAGCTGTTAAATATTGATATCCGCGTTGCGGCTTTAAAATCTTTGCGCAGTTTGGACAAGGAACTAACAATCAGCGTGCTAAAGGAAATTAAGCATAAACGCAAAATACTGTTTTTCCCGGCTGAACCTAAGGCTTTGCGTGTTTTCGCGAAAATTGAGCTCAAAGAATTACAAAACAAATAAAATAAGTTAAAAAAATCCAAACATTGATTGAGGGATGCTAATGGATCAAGCGATTATAAAACAGCTGGTTAAGGTTTTCGTGAAAAACTTTTCCCTTTTACTCACTGAAAGCGGTTTATATCCACCACACCATCCGAATGTTGTTGCCCAAACCCATCAAACGTTAGCTGCTTTAAAAGAAGCTTTTAATATTCTGCCGGAAATTTATCTAGACATTCTAGAAGGCCAATTTGCCTATGAAGGAATCCCTTTGTATGAAATAAAACATATTGTGGAAAAAGTAGCCCAAATGCTGGAGTCAAAAGCAATTAAATGTATTTGTTTTAAAATTGGCTTAAGTCCGCAGAACTTAAGTCTTTTTGTCCAAATGCTCTCTGATAAAATTAAACATTTGAATGCTGAAGGATTACAAAGTGAGTTGGGTAAAGCTAATATCGCGAGCATTATTGTGGAAAAAAAGCGGGATAAAAAAGAAGATAACAAACATACTTTGTTGGAAGCAAATAAAGTTTATGGGGGCAGCATTGAAGCCAATAAGCTTATTTATTCAGCAATCCAGGCTGGCAAGGTTTTACCTTTAGATGTTGTGGATAAAGTTGCCCAGGATATTACCAGCTTGATTGCCCAAGACAGCTGCTCTAGTTTAGCGTTAGCGGCTCTGCGCAGTTATGATGAATACACTTTTACCCATTCAACTAATGTGGCGATTCTTTCAGTTGCGTTAGCAACAACAGTGATTGAGGATCCTTTACTGCTCAATCGTCTGGCTAGAGCCGCGATTTTGCATGATATTGGAAAAACAAAGATTCCGTTAAAAATATTAAATAAACCCGACAAACTAAATCCCGATGAATGGCAGTTAATGCAGCAGCATCCTTTATTGGGCGCGCAGATTTTGGAACAGCAGGCAACCATGGATGAACTTTCAATTATTATTGCTTCGCAGCATCATATGAAGTACGATTTGAGTGGATATCCGCGAATCCAGCATCTCGCGCCTTTGCATCCACTATCTTTAATTGTTAATATCTGTGACATTTATGACGCGATCACCAGCAGGCGGCCATATAAAAATTCTTTGCCTTGTGATAAAGCTTTAGCATTTATGATGCGGTTGATTGGCTGTGATTTTGATCCGGCATTTTTTAAAATCTTTGTGCAGATGATGGGGGTATACCCTCCTGGCAGTTTAGTGCGCTTAAATACCAGGGAATTCGCGATTACCAAAAGAGCGCGTCCTACGGCCTTGCTGCTGCCTCAGGTAAAAATAATAATCGATGCCAGTGGACAATTATTAGCTGATCCTTTATTAATTGATTTGTCGGATAATGAGCAAAACAATACGGGAAGAAATATTGAAGAAGTTGTTGAGCCCTCAACCATAGGGATTGATCCCCTGGATTTTATTTAAAACTTTGAAGCTTTTCCCACAAAAAGATTGCCGAGCTTTTGGTATATATTCCGGTTTGTCTAAAAAAAAGTAGAATGTTTATTTGTTTAAACAATCCGCCTAAGAGTAAAGCAATAATACTCAGATTAATCAAATAAATCAAAGTTAAAGAAAAAAGATATCCATTTTCCGTTATATCCGGCTGTTCAACTCTTAAGCTGTGCACTGTCATTAAAAAGTGAAATGCGATTGAACAGCCAATCAGGAGAATTAAAATCTGGAGATAATCATTGATATAAGGATAGAATATCGTCGCGCAAAAAAATCCGGCAATAATCAAAATTGTGTATATGGGCAAACAATATGGTCCCAGACTGATCAAAACATTACTCTTTGTGGCCGCCACACTGCCGCCCTGTGCCGAGACTTTAAATGCTTTAACTTTTCCGCCGCACAACAAGGCAAGCAGAGCATGCGTGCTTTCATGTCCCAAGACATATAAAAAACTCATTTTTAATCCCGAGAAATATAATAGAATATATAAACCAATGCCGCTAAGAAAATAAAGCATTGTTTGCTCCATGGTTCCTAAAGCTTGGAGTAATTCATAAAACGCTTTACTTGCCCCAAAACACACTGGCAATAAACTAATACCAATAATAATTTTCACAAGGCGTTTGAGCATGAGGCTTTATCCTGTATTAATTTATTGTCTCGGTCTAATAAATTCTAAACCATCCATATATGGCTGCAACGCTTTAGGAATAGCAATACTGCCATCTGCCTGCTGATAGTTTTCCATGATCGCGATTACTGTTCTGGCTAAAGCAATGCCTGAACCATTAAGCGTGTGCACATGACTGACTTTATTAGTAAGCGCGTCTTTGTATCTAATATTTGCTCTGCGGGCCTGAAAATCCTCAAAATTGCTGCAGCTGGAAACTTCCAGCCAATTTTTTACGCCTGGAGCCCAAACCTCAATATCATAACATTTAGCTGCCGCAAAACTAATATCACCGGTTGATAAGGCAATAACTCTGTAGGGCAGCTCCAACTCCTGTAATACAGCTTCAGCATTTTTCAACAATGATTCCAACTCCGCGTATGATGTTTCTGGTTGAACAAATTTTACTAATTCCACTTTATCAAACTGATGTACGCGCAGTAAACCCCGTGTATCTTTACCATAAGATCCAGCTTCTCTGCGAAAACAGGGAGTATATGCTGTATAATAAATCGGCAGTTTTTTTGAATCCAGGATTTCATTGCGATGAATATTAGTTACCGGCACCTCGGCTGTTGGGATTAAAAACAAATCATCTTCGTTTGCTCTATACATATCTTCTTCTAACTTTGGTAATTGACCTGTCCCTGTCATTGAGGCCCTATTAACAACAAATGGAGGTGCGATCTCTAAAAAACCGTGTTTTTTAGTATGTAATCCCAACATAAAGTTAATTAAAGCTCTTTCCAAATAGGCTCCAAGGCCTTTATATAGTACAAAATTCGAGCCTGTTATCTTGGTTGCGCGCGCAAAGTCAATAATATCTAATGATTCACTTAATTCAATATGATCTTTTATTTTAAAGTCAAACTCTGTTTTCGGCGTTCCCCAAGCACTGACTTGTAGATTAGCACTAGCATCTTTTCCTATTGGCACTGATTCATTGGGAATATTTGGGATTGTAAGTAATATTTCATCTATTTTACTCCTAATACTACCCACTTCATCATCATTATCCTTAATTTTTTGGGATAAATCCTTTAGTGCAGATCTTTTATCGGAAATATCCTGCTTTTGCTTGACTAAAACAGCCATTTCATCTGAGGCTTGATTGCGCTGCTGTTTTAATACTTCTACTTGCGCGTTTTTTTCGCGCCATTGCCTGTCTAAATCCAGTAAACTCTTAATTTCCAGATTCATATTACGATTTTTAATTGCCTGTTTGACGATTTCGGGATTTTCTCTGATTAATTTAATATCCAACATATTTACCTCCATTTATTAATAAAGTCACATGACACAAAGTCACAAGGTTTTAGAAATTAATTATTAGTAATTCGTCATTCATAACTCATCATTCGTAATTAGTCTTTCAGTCTATTATCCCTTTATAACACCTAAGGGCTTCATTCTGCAAACTTTTTTTGAAATTCCAGCAGCAGCCACAATATCAATTACTTGCTTAACATCTTTATACGCTTGCGGTGCTTCTTCACAAATAATTTGCTTGTCCGCAGCTATTACAGTAATCCCTTTATTATTTAATTCCCGGAGAATTTGTTTGCTGTTTAAGGTTCTTATTGCCTGAGAACGGGACATTATCCGGCCTGCCCCATGACACGTCGAACCAAAAGTTTCCCGCATTGCGCTGTCAGTGCCAACTAGTAAATAGGAACAAGTCCCCATATCTCCTGGAATAATCACTGGCTGTCCGGTTTGTTTATGCAGGGCATTCAGTTCTGATTGTCCTGGACCAAAAGCCCGCGTAGCTCCCTTGCGATGCACACAGACATTCAGTTTTTTATTATTAATTATATGCTGCTCGATTTTCGCGATATTATGCGCCACATCATAAACTAATTCCGCTTTTAATTGATTGTCGGTTAATTTTAAGGTTTGTTTAAATGTTTGGATTACCTGATACATAATAATCTGGCGATTTGCCCAGGCATAATTTGCCGCGCAGCGCATTGCCCCTAAATAAGCCTGGCCTTCCGGGGAATTAACCGGCGCGCAAGCTAATTGGCGGTCAGGAACCTGGATATTATATTTTTTCAAACAGCCTAAAATCAACTTTATTTGATCTGTGCAGATTTGATGACCTAAACCCCGCGAACCAGTGTGAATCATTACCACTATTTGTTTAAGCTTAAGCCCAAAATTAGCCGCAATCTGCTGATCATAAATTTTCTCAATGCTCTGAATTTCAATAAAATGATTGCCTGAACCTAATGTGCCTAATTGCTGCTGTCCTCTTTTAACAGCATGCTCTGATATGTTTTCCGGCTGAGCATTTTTCATCCAGCCATTTTCCTCGGTATTTTCCAAATCAGCTAAAGTGCCATAGCCTTGATCAACTGCCCAGGCCGCGCCGTTTAAAAATACTTGTTGCGCGTCTTTTAATTTAAGCTTGAATTTGCTGGTCGAGCCAACGCCAGCAGGTACTGTATGATATAAGTTTTTTATTAATTCCGGAATTTTCTGCTGAATTTCTTCAAAATGTAATTGTGTTTTAAGCAGCCGCACTCCACAATTAATATCAAAACCAACACCGCCAGGGGAAATTACCCCACTTTTGTCAATATCTGTAGCTACAACCCCGCCAATCGGAAAACCATAGCCCCAATGAATATCCGGCATTGCTAAAGCCGGGCCAATAATTCCTGGCAAAAAAGCCGTATTTGCCACCTGTTCAATTGCTTTATCTTTGAATAAGTTATTAAAAATTTGCTGATTAGCGTAAATAATCCCGTGGGTAAGCATGCCTGGTTTATAATTCCGCGGCACCTGAACCCGAAACTCATCCAATCTTTGCAGTTTGCTTGTCATTGTTTTCCCCAAATGGTCTATAGCCATAAGCTATAAGCCATTAGCCGGTTACAAATCCAAAAACACTTTGGCTGTGATTTGCTGCTTATCGCGTTTTATACTTAATTGATGGTAGGTAACAGCTTTTACTTCTGTTTTTCGCTGAATATTTCGCTGATTAAATTTAACTGCTTTACAGCAACCATTGATCTGCGTTTTAGACAGGCTGTTTATTTGAAAATAAATAAAAAAAATTTGATTAATATCGGATAAAGCTAAAAGCTCGCTCAGCCAGGCAACCAGCAACTCTTCTTGATCTGAAGCATTAAGGCAAACCTGATACTCAACTGTTTTTTTTGCTGGCCGTTTAATCTCACCGATCAATGAAAACATCGCCTGCGCGGCATTTACAAAAACAGCTGAATAGTCTGAACCAGTTATGGCCAGACCAATATCAGCTGTATGCGAAATATGCTTAAATTTCGCCGGTTGTTTCTGGATTTTCAATTTCCGTGTCTTCGGCAATATCCGCGTCTTCAACATCTTCATCTTTTGCTGCCAGTCTGGCAACCGCGACCAAACGATCATCTTGTTTTAAGCGGATCATTCTCACGCCTTGCGTAGATCTGCCGGTTGCCCGAATATCTTTAATTGGCGAACGCACAATCATTCCGCTTGAGGTTATAAGCATTAAATCATCATTATCTGTCACTGAGTTCACCGCAACAACTAAACCATTAGCTGCTGTTGTTTTAATATTAATTAATCCTTTACCGCCGCGGGTTTGAGTACGATATTCTTCCATTTTTGTTCTTTTACCTGAACCTTTTTCAGTAACAGTAAGCAATGTACCGTCTTTGCGTACTAACTCCATACCAATTACTTTATCGCCTTTAGCCAGAGAAATACCGCGCACACCTGATGCTGTTCGGCCCATATCGCGGACATCTGCTTCGGAAAAACGAATTGCTTTACCCTGCAGTGTGGCGAGGAAAACTTCTTCGTTTCCGTCAGTTAATCTACAGGAAATCAAAGCATCATTATCTTTTATGGTGATGGCATTAATTCCGCCTTTGCGCGGATTGCTGTAGGCCATTAAATCCGTCTTTTTAACCTGACCATTGGCTGTGCTCATAATTAGGAAATTGCCTTCGGTAAATTCCTTCACTTGAATCAATGCGGCAATTGTTTCACCTGAATCAAATGGCAGTAAATTAACAATTGCTTTACCTTTAGACACGCGGCCAGCCTGAGGAATTTCATAAACCTTTAACCAAAAGACTTTTCCCCGGTTAGTAAACACGAGTAAGTAATCATGGGTTGAAGCCACGAATAAGTGTTCGATAAAATCTTCTTCGCGCATTCCCGCGCCGGAAACACCCACTCCGCCGCGCCGCTGTTTACGATAAGCGCTGACCGGCAGACGCTTAATATATCCAGCATGCGAAAGGGTAATCACTACTTCTTCCTGAGCAATCAAATCTTCAATCTCTAAATCATCTACCGCGGCAATAATCTGAGTTCTCCGGGCGTCGCCGTATTTCTTTTTTAATTCCAGCAATTCTTCTTTGATAATTGATAAGACTTTTTTCGGATCTTCCAAAATTGCTTTTAACATGGTGATCTTTTTAATTAACTCTAAATATTCGTTTTCAACTTTATCGCGTTCTAATCCGGTTAATCGCTGCAGCTGCATTTCTAAAATAGCTTGCGCCTGAAGTTCGCTTAATTTAAATCTTTCCATTAAAGCAATCCGCGCGTCAGGGGTGGTTTTTGATTCTCGAATAGTTTTAATTACTTTATCTAAATTATCTAAACATATTTTTAAGCCTTCTAAAATATGCGCTCTTTCCTGGGCTTTACGCAGATCATACTTTGTTCTGCGAATAATAATAATTTTACGATGCTCGATAAAATGCTGCAATATTTGTTTTAACGGTAAAATCTGGGGCTGATTATCGACTAAAGCCAGAAAAATAATTCCAAAGGTGGTTTCAAGCTGAGTGTGTTTATATAATAAGTTTAAAACTACCTGGGCATTACCATCGCGTTTTAATTCAATAACCAAACGCATTCCTTCTTTATCTGATTCATCGCGCACATCAGAAATGCCCTCAATTTTTTTGTCCTGTACTAGTTTTACAATATTATTAATAACATTAGTTTTATTTACCTGATAAGGAATTTCTCTAATTACTATTGTCTCTTTATTATTTTTATGCTGTTCAATCGCGGCTTTAGCCCGCACCCTGATTGGTGAGCGCCCGGTTTTATAAGCCTGCTTAATCCCTTCTCTGCCGCAGATAATTCCGCCGGTAGGAAAATCCGGCCCAGGAATAATTTGAATTAATTCTTTTACTGTTGTCTCAGGATTGTCGATTAAACAAACAACCCCATCAATAACTTCATTTAAATTATGCGGCGGAATATTTGTCGCCATACCAACAGCGATACCGCTTGAGCCATTGATTAATAAATTAGGTAAAGCCGCGGGTAACAATCTGGGTTCTTTTAATGATTCATCAAAGTTTGGCGCGAAATCAACAGTTTCTTTATCGATATCAACCAGCATTTCCCGGGTAATTGCCGCCATCCGCGCCTCAGTATAACGCATTGCCGCGGCTGAGTCTCCATCAACCGAACCAAAGTTTCCCTGCCCATCAATCAAGGGATAACGCAAAGAAAATTCCTGAACCATCCGCACCATGGAATCATAAACAGCGGTGTCTCCATGCGGATGATATTTACCTAAAACTTCTCCCACAATACGCGCGCTTTTTTTGTACGGCTTACTGTGATCGAGATTTAAATCTTTCATCGCGTAAAGAATACGTCTGTGTACTGGTTTTAACCCATCACGAATATCGGGTAAGGCTCGGCCAACAATTACACTCATAGCATAATCAATGTAGGATTTTTTCATTTCCTCTTCGATTGGCACTGGTATTATGCGTTCATTTTCTGTAAACATATCTTTTTTTATTCTCCCTGTTTATTAACTGGCAACTAGTTTAACTACTGGCCAACTACCTAACTGGCTAACCGATCTATATATCTAAATTTCTTACGTCTTTAGCATGCGCTTGAATAAAATTACGTCTTGGCTCAACCGCGTCACCCATTAAAACTGTAAACATTTCATCCGCTACCACCGCGTCCTCAATGTCTACGCGCAGCATTGTGCGTTTTTCCGGATCCATTGTCGTTTCCCAAAGCTGTTCAGGATTCATTTCCCCTAAACCTTTATAGCGCTGAATAGTTAAACCTTTTCTGCCTGATTCGCGAATAACAATCAATAAATCCTTTAATCTGCTGATTGGTGTTTCATCGCTGGACTGCTGATCAACCAGATTTAATACTTTTTTATTCAGGCTGGTACCATCTGCTTTAACCGCGCCTTTTTTCGCTTTTTTGCCCCCTTTATTTAATTCCGGGGTTTCCTCTTCTAATTCCGAACCTTCTTTAACTTCGGAAACATAATCCAGAATATCAATTTCCATTTTCTCTAATCTTAGGGTTAACTTAAAAATATCCATGCTTTCATGAAAAGTAGTTACTTTTATTATATGAATATTAGGATCATCAATTGTGCCGCCAAAACCGCGCGTTTCCTGAATTTCCACATCTTTACCTGTGCGAACTTCTTCTTCTTTAACATAAGCCGCTAATTCTTTTTCATCAAAAATAAATTTACCTTCCTCTACACTATCAATTTTATATATCGGCAGTTTATTGGTTTTAGCGTCCTT
>JAHITE010000079.1 GCA_018817585.1 Candidatus Omnitrophota bacterium | reverse complement strand
TATCTACCGGAAGAAATAAATGGTTATCGCGCTAAACTGAATAAAAAAGCCAAAGATTGCAGTGATAAAAATGGAATTAAAAAAGAGCGGATCGAAGCTGAAGTGGCTTTGTTCGCCAAAAGCTGTGATATTGCCGAAGAAATCACGCGTTTAAAATCGCATTTAGCTAATTTTAAATCATCTTTAAAAAACGCCGGAGAAGTTGGTAAGGTGCTGGATTTTATTGCCCAGGAAATTCAAAGAGAAATTAATACCATTGGCGCGAAATCATCGGATTTTCGGATTGCCAAGGAAGTGATAAAAGTAAAAGGCGAGATTGAGAAGATCCGGGAACAAGTCCAGAACGTTGAGTAAATCAGTAGCCCAAAGAATTGAAGATAAAGATGACTAAAAACCAAGGCAGATTGTTTGTGATTTCCGCTCCTTCGGGTGCAGGAAAAACTACATTAGTAGATAAGCTCCTCAAATTATGTCCCAATGTTGTGCGTTCAGTATCAATGACCACCCGGCTAATCAGAAAAGGCGAAATAGCGGGACAAGATTATATATATGTAAGCAAGGAAAAATTCCAAAGCATTATCAAAGCTAACGGATTTTTAGAATACGCTAAGGTGTTTGATAATTATTACGGCAGTCCGAAAAAATTCATCGCAACACAGCTTAAGCAGCAAAAAGATGTTATTCTGACCATTGATGTGCAAGGGGCGATGAATATAAAAAAAATCATGGGTGATAAGCCAGTGTTTATTTTTATCTTGCCGCCTAAATTTGCTGATCTGAAGAAGCGTTTATTAAAGCGGAAAACTGACAGCGCTAAAGAAATTGCCTATAGATTAAAGGCTGCTAAACAGGAAATTAAATGTGTAAAGGATTATGATTATCTGATTATTAATGACGATATAAAAATAGCTTATCAGCAATTGCTGGCGATTTTTATCTCTACAAAATGCAGAATCGGCAAATAAGGAGAATGGATTATGGAAGAAATGGAAAAATTACTTAAACAAACAGGCAGTATTTTTAAATTGGCTATTTTAGCGGCCAAAAGAACTTGTGAACTTAATGACGGTTACAAGGCTAAGATTGATGATATTAAAGGTAAAAAATTGGCAGCGATTGCTTTAGAAGAAATAGCTGAAGGTAAAATTGAATTTACCACGGAAGAACAATAAACCGCTGAATCAGTTTAAAAACAAATAAACCTGAAAAAGCTTAAAATGAAAAAAGCCAATAAACAAATTTTAATCGCGGTTACCGGGGGAATCAGTGCTTATAAAGCCTGCGAACTTGTGCGTGATCTGATGAAAAAAGGTCATGCTGTAAGCGTGATGATGACTCCGGAAGCAACGCAGTTTGTTACTGCCCTGACATTTCGTACTTTGACTAATCAGCCGGTAATCGTGGATATGTTTGATCAGGATCTGAGCTGGGATCCTTGTCATATTTCATTGGCAGAGCGTGCTGATTTAGTGGCAGTTGTTCCGGCAACAGCTAATTTTATTGCTAAATTAGCTAATGGGCTTTGTGATGATATCTCAAGCTGTGTGATTATGGCGACAAAAGCCAAAATATTAATTGCGCCGGCAATGAATGATAATATGTACAGTCATCCGGCTTTTAAGCAAAATCTGAAAAAGATTAAAACCTTTGGCTATCAAATAGTTTCTCCGATCAAGGGTGCCTTGGCTTGCGGCAAAACTGCTATAGGGCATTTAGCGACTGTATCTGAGATTAGCCGGGAAATCGAAAAGCTTCTAAAATGAAAGCAAAAAAATCCGCTTTAAATGTGTTGATCACTGCTGGTCCTACGCAGGAATTTATTGATCCAGTCCGCTTTATTTCTAATAGTTCCACTGGAACCTTTGGCTGGTTATTGGCCAAAACCGCTAAACAGTTGAAATATAATGTTGTCCTACTACTGGGCCCCAGCAATCTAAAACCAATTCCTGAAATTAAAACAGTTAATTTTATCAGCGCCCTGGATTTAAAAAAACAAATGGATGTTTATTTTAACTGGGCGGATTGGATTATTTGTGCCGCGGCAGTGGGCGATTTTAGACCAGTAATCAGAGCAAAGAATAAAATTAAAAAAAATCAGCCTATGGAGCAGATCAAGCTGAGGCCTAATCTGGATATTTTAAAAGCCCTGGGTAAAAAGAAGAAAAATAAGATTTTAGTTGGTTTTGCTTTAGAAAGCCATGATTTGCTAAAAAACGCTAAAGCTAAATTAAAAGCGAAAAACCTGGATTTAATTGTGGCTAATCAGATTAGCTCTGATAAAAATCCTTTTGGCTTGGGTTTGACCAGCGCTTACTTAATTGATTCAGAGAATTTTAAGCAATATAATAATGTTTCTAAAGCTAAGTTAGCCAGAATTATCCTTGACAGGCTAAGTTCATTGTGATATTATTTTAATATCATAAAATCTTATTAATATAACAAAAGGAGGCAGTAATGCTAAAAAGAAGGAAAGGGTTTACACTAATTGAATTATTAGTGGTAATGGCTGTTATTGCTATTTTAGCAGGCGCTTTATTGCCGGCATTAGGCAAAGCCAGAGAGCAAGGCAGAAGAACAACTTGTATGAACAATCTTAAACAAATTGGTTTGGCAATCGCGATGTACAGATTAGATTGGGATGATCAATTTCCTACAGATCTTACGTTACTCTACGATGGCACGGTTAACGGATATATTGACAATGTGAAAATATTTAAGTGTCCAAGTTCTCCAAATGCAATACCGAATAATCCGCCAGGGGATTATCTCTATGCTCGTCCTGCTGTGAATTCGATTTCCAGCACTGAAATATGTCAGGATTTCGATAGTACATTTCATGGTGGCGGAGTTAATATTCTGGCAATTGACGGTCATGTAGCATGGAAATCAAATTAATAGATTATGTGATATTGAAAACATTAAAAAATTAAGCACTTAAGTCTCAAAAAGCTTAGGTGCTTAATTTTTAGTTTTTCGAATATTTTGAGTTTATGGCGGCGTAGCCAAGTGGGAAGGCAGAGGTCTGCAAAACCTCTATTCAGCGGTCCGAATCCGCTCGCCGCCTCCAATTTAAAAATTAAAAACTGTTGTTACTTTGATATAAAATGTGTTAGAATAACTACTTCAGCAATACTGGGTGAGTGGTGGAATGGCATACACGACGGACTTAAAATCCGTTG
>JAHITE010000078.1 GCA_018817585.1 Candidatus Omnitrophota bacterium | reverse complement strand
TGGAATCTTCGGGTATCGTCAGTGATTGATCCTAATGGTAATATCATGAAATTTGGGACAGTTGAATTTTTGGGATTAACTATTTATATTGATAAAATGGGCAATACTACGATGTATCAATATAAAAATATGAAATTGGTAGGAGCTACATATGCTGATGGAAGTAGTAAACAGTATTATTATGATTTATATGGAAATCGTTCTATAATTATTGATGTAAATGATAATATGTGGTGTTATGAATATGATGGAAAGAATGCTTTACTTAAGATGACAGACCCCTTAGGCCACGAAGAACAGTGGTTATCTCTTGAGGGCGATAGCAAGTGGTCAACTAAAATCGATAAGAATGGCAATCAATGGACAAGAGAAATAGAAAATGAAACAGTAATCAGTGAAACTGATCCCTTGGGAAATAAAATAAGCTATAGTTATGATGCTTTCGGCAATGTGCTGACAAAAACCGATGCCAGAGGCAATAGCAGTAGTTTTGTTTATGATGTTAGCGGTAATCTGATAGCAAGTACAGATGCCGAAGGCAATACCAGTCAATTTACTTATGATTCAGTGGGCAATATGCTAACTTCTACTGATGCTTTGGGTAATACAATTACTTATACTTATGATCTCATGGGCAGAATGCTTAGCAAAATATCATCCGGAGGAAGTAAAGAAGAATATACTTATGACGGCAATGGCAATGTGCTTACAGCCAAAGACGCGAATAATAATATTACTGCATATGAATATGACGGGATGAATCAAACAACAGCAGTTCATCTGGCTGATGGAATGGATATTACATATGAGTATAATGCAATGGGTAAATTGATCGCGGAGCATAAACCTAATGGAACTTGGACGTATGAATATGATAATCGGAACCGGGTAATTAAAAAAATTGATCCATTAAATAATGCCACAGTATTTACTTATGACGGAACTCCTGGTTGTACTAGCTGCGGCTCAACAGATAATGTATCAACAGTAACCGATGCTTTGGGTAATATAACAAGTTTTGAGTATGATCCATTGGGCAGGAAAATTATCGAAAAAGACGCGAATAATAAAGCCATAGAATATCAATATGATCCGAATGGAAATTTAATTCAAGAAATCGATAAATTAAATCACGAAACAAGTTATGTTTATGATCAGGCCAATAGATTAATCAGCATTACCAATCATCTGAATGATAAAATTGAAATAAGCTATGATCCTAATTCTAATAAAATCCAAGTAAAAGATCCAAAAACCAATATCACTACATATGCTTATGATAAAAACAACCGCAATACAGAAATAATTAATGCCTTGAGTGATAAGACATTATTTGCTTATGATCAATCAGGTAATCGTATATCAATAACTGACGCGGAAAATAATCTTACTCAATTTGAATATGACGCGGAAAATAAACTGATCAAGCTTACAGATTCAACTGGAGTTTATGAGCAGTATGAATATGATAATGCGGGTAATCTGATTAAAAAGATCAATAGCCGCAATCAGGATATTTTATTTGCCTATGATAATCTTAATCGTTTGATTCAGAAAACATTGCCCAATGATCAAATTATTAGATATACATGTGATACCGCGGGAAACCTTGTGTCAATAACTGATGCCATGGGCTCAAGAACATATGAATATGATAGTTTATCCCGAATGAGCAAAGCAATATTCCCGGGTGATTTAGCGATAAATTATGAATATGATGCTGCTGGCAATCGCAGTAAATTAATTTATCCATCTGGTACAACTGTTAATTACGCATATAATAATCTAAATCTATTATCAACTGCAACAGTTGCTGAAGCTGGCGCGGAAAAGATATTCAGTTTTAGCTATGATGATAAATCCAGAAGAACACAGCTTGTATATCCTAATGGGATTATCACCAATTATAGCTATGATGAAGTAGATAGATTATTGAGCATTGCAGTAGGGGAAACAGATTTGCCGGGCAGTATTGAATCCATCAGCTATATCTATGATGCCAATAGCAATCGGACGCAAAGAACTGATAATCTGGGCATTCATAATTATGCTTATGATCAGATCAATCAGCTGATCAATGTAAACTATCCGGATAATATAAATCAAACCTATACATTTGATAATGTGGGCAATAGAATTAACTTTACCCAAATAACTTCCTTAGAAACTGAAACGATTAATTCCCAATTCAATCAATTAAATCAACTAAATAGCTGGAGCAGCTCATTATTAGCAGGCGGAAATATCATCTCCTTATCCGGAACCTTAGCTGATGCTAATATTGACAGCATAACAGTCAATGACCAAATCGCTACCATGGGCACAGATACATTTACGATAAATGATCTAGCACTGGATCCGGGCTTGAATACCCTGAATGTTTTTGCGATAGATAAAGCCGGCAATACCAGCCAAGCTAATCTTGACATTACTTTGGATAATACAGTCAGCGCAGTATATGGATATGACTTAGATGGTAATCTGATCTCAAACTCATTACAAGGCACAACCTGGAACTATAATTGGGATGCGGAAAACAAATTAATTAATGCCAGATCAAGCCTTGGCAAAACCATAGATTATGTTTATTATGAAGACGGCAATCTCGGTTCTAAAACATCTCAAGATTCTACTAAATATATCTATGATGGCATCCACTGCATCGCCAAATATGATGCTTCCAACCAGCTGATCAATGAAATCGTATACGGCCCACAGATAGATGAAGTGCTGTGTAGTTTAGACAATGTTGATACAGCGCATTATTATCATCAGGACGCATTGCAGAGCGTAACAGTAATAACCGATGGCTTTGCAAATAAAAGCGCTTCATATGAATACGATATATATGGTAAAATCAAAGATAAGACCGGCACTTTTGATAATGAGATATTATTTACCGGTAGATGGATGGATGAGGATACCGGATTGCATTACTACCGGGCTAGGTGGTATGATTCTAGTCAAGGGAGGTTTATTTCTCGGGATCCAATTGGAGTAGCTGGGGGGATTAATCTTTATGGGTATGTGGGGAATGGGCCGGTAAATTGGGGTGATCCTTTTGGACTGAAAACTGCAATAGAAAAATATCTTGAAACAGAAGATGTTTTAGATTGCCAAGATGCTTGTGATGAATCTTGTAAAGTATTTGATCCTTGTAATATTTCAAAATGTACAGAAATTTGTTATTTAGGGTGTTTAATGTCAGGCGCAGATGCAAAGCGTAGGTATTTCGAACAATTTATCAGTGGCTCTGAAGGAGACAATCATGAGAATTAGAATTTTTATAATAACCTTGAGTGTGCTTTTAATGTTTCAAGGTTGTATTTTTGCGCAAAGTAAACAAGTTGATTTAGAAAATGGTTTCAAAATAGAACAACTTTTAGAACAGTTAAAAGATAAAGACTATGAAGTTAGAAAAAAAGCGTTAAATGCTTTAAATAAGCAAGGTGAGATCCATTCCTTAGATGATCTTACTACCAAGGCATTAATCCCGTTATTGCAGGATTCAGATTGGAGGATTAGGGCAAGGGTGGTTATTGTTTTACATAATGTAAATAATAAGAAGATGGTTATAGATCCGTTAATTGCGGTATTAAGTGATGAAAGCGTTCCTGTAGTGGTGGGAGCAATGCAGACATTGAGTGGAATCGCAGATGAAAAAGTGATATCAGAAATTTCAAAATTATTAGATTCTGATAACTTGCAAATCAGAATAACTGCTGAGGAAATACTGACAAAAGCCGCGAAAAAAACAGGATCATGAGCAATCAGCGGAGATCACCAGGGTTAGACCTCCACTTTAGAAAGTAGTTGACTGAGTGGAAGCTATAACCATATTCCAATGCGGGTTTGGAAACGGTTCAATTAAAGGAGATTTTGCGCGTGCTATTTTTATTGTGCAGGCAGTAGTCTCTCTTTGCGTTGGGTTAGGATTGTTATCTTTAAAGAAGATGTCTTGGCTTTTTGCTTTATTTTTAGGGGGATTAAGTTTTTTGCTGGGTTGTTTAACAATGATATTTTTATCACCTAGTGTGTTGCGTAGAGAAATTTTGTTAGATAACGATGTGTTAGTTAGTGATGGTGGAATTGTTTTAGGAAAAATCATGATGCTCTTTGTTCTGATTGTTTTCATTCTTTTACCGTTGATTTATCTATATAAAGTGAGGAATAAATTTTATGAGTAAAAAACTTATTATTGTTACGTTAGTTATTGTCTTGATTCTTGCAATTTTTTTAAAGAATATTAATTGGGCAAGATTAGAAAGAATTAATAAAGTCGAATTTTCTGTTTCAATAGAATCTCCAGAGGGAAGCGATGTGACATTAATTATTAATGCTTTTTGGGTATTCAAAAATTTCCCTTCGCTTATTGTTAATATTAATAAGACTGATGAGGCTCTGGCAGTACGTGTAAAAGATGTTCTTTCTGCTGTGATTGAGTGTGAGATTAGTGCTTATGAAGTGGAAGATTTAAAATTAGCGCAAAATAGAGTTATGGCTCTCACTAATGATTTATTGGCAGACCGTTATATTAAAGTTAATTATGTGAATATCCGAAAAGAATAAAAGTAAGAAAATAGGGTCAGGCACTGAAAACTGGAAAAATTACAACCATATTTCAATGCGGGTTTGGAAACGGTGTTAAACAAACCTATAACATTTGATAATGTTCGCAATAGAACCAACTTTACCAAAATAACCTCATTAGATACTGAAACGATTAATTCCCAATTCAATCAATTAAATCAACTGAACAGCTGGAGCAGTTCATTATTAAACTCTGGAAATATCGTTTCTTTATCCGGAACATTATCTGATGCCAATATTGATTATATCAGCGTAAACAGTCAGACCTCGACAATTGACAGCAATACCTTTACCATAAATGATCTCGGGCTCAATCCCGGCTTAAATACCTTAACCATAAACGCCCAAGATAAAGCCGGCAATAGTGCTCAAGCCAATCTTGCTATTACTTTGGATAATACAGTCAGCGCAGTATATGGTTATGATCCAGATGGCAATCTGATCTCAAGATCAGAGCAAGGCACAACCTGGAACTATACTTGGAATGCGGAAAATAAATTAATCAAAGCCAGCTCAAGTCTGGGCAAAAGCATAGACTATAGATATTATGAAGACGGCAATCTTGGTTCAAAAACATCTCAAGATACTACCAAATACATTTATGATGGCATCCACTGCATCGCCAAATATGATGCAGGAAATCAGTTGGTGAGTGAGATTGTATATGGCCCACAGATAGATGAAGTGCTGTGCAGTTTAGACAATGTTGACACAGCACATTATTACCACCAGGATGCTTTGCAGAGTGTAACCGTGATAACCGATGGATTTGCAAATAAAAGCGCTACATATGAATACGATGTATATGGTAAAATCAAAGATAAGATTGGTTCTTTTGATAATGAGATATTGTATACTGGCAGATGGCTGGATGAAGAAACGGGGCTGTATTACTACCGGGCTCGCTGGTATGATGCGGATAGCGGGAGGTTTATCTCCAGGGATCCGATTGGGACGGCTGGGGGGATTAATTTGTATGGGTATGTGGGGAATGGGGTGGTGAATAAACTCGATCCTAGAGGAATGAGTCCATGGGATTATGTCCCAATAGTACGCAATGTTAGAGCTAAATTTATAACTCCAAAAGGGGGGCATGTCTCGGATTATGCAAAATTTGCTGTTACCAAAGAAAGTTGTTGTGATGATGCTCTTGAAGCAGAAGCGCGATGTATGACAAAGATTCGTAATGCATTGGGTGCGCATGAAGCAATATTATTAGGTTCTTCTATTGCTTATGTAGGAGTAGAGATAATGATAGCTGGTGGTGGTTTGTTTGCTCCACCAGCCGGGTATGTTATTACAGCTGTTGGTATTGTGGATGCAGTAGGTAATGTGCCAGTGACTTTTGCAAACATATTTGATATATATCATGCAGCTAAAGCTGCAAGGGATACTTATTGTGAGAGTATATTTAAGAAAATAACATAACAAATTCATACTTTCATCTATGTCCCTCTTTCCTCTTAATTAGTTCCAATTAATAATTTCCTGCGGGTGGGTTTTTAAAAATTATTTGCAAGGTTGCAAAACATATGATAAACTTATTAAAAAGATTAGAAAATGTGTAAAATATCCGAAAAGGCAAACCTGCTGAAAGGCGGGGACCTTTGTCTTGTTTGTATCAGGGCAAAGCGTGAGATCAGATCGATTTCACGGCAAAATCAAAGGGTCTAAAGCTTAAAGCTAAGACAGCCGAATGTACCGATAACGGGTCTGAAGTTAGGTTAAGTTATGACAGCCGAGTTGCCGAAATAAAGAGCTTCTCGGTTTTTTTATTTTATTATTATCAATATCTATATTTATATGGGGGCGGGGCTGTAAGGAAAGACTACTCTGGAAAAGAAAGGAGGAACAATAAAAGGGCAGAGGATTGTTTAATACAATGTAAATAAGAGAGGGTGTTTATTCATGTAATTATACATATATAACTAACACTCCTCTAGGAAAAGGGAGGCAGTAATGAAACAATCTTTAGTAAGAATAATTTTGTGCGCAGTGATGGTTATATCTTTGTTTAGCGGTGTGTGTACAGCACAGGAAATCCCCGGCACATTTGTTGTCCTGAATGCGGAAGGGGAAGAAATTCTCTTGAGTATTTTCAGCGGATATGCGCTTTCAACGGATTTAGGGCAAGGTGTGTATGTTTTAAAAGAAGCGACTGAACAGTTGGACGGCACGTTTAAGGTTGAGAAGGTAGTAGTGGAAGAATATGCCCCGGCCATTATTGTTTTTGATTCAAATGCGCAGGACCCTTATTATGAGCGGTCAATGGCCGTTGAGGAGCTTGAGCAAATAAGCACGGATATTCCGGGCACGCATTATGCGCTTAGCCGGGAGCGGGAGATAATAAAAGTAACGGATTTAAATATCAGTATTATCTCTACACAGCTGACGGAGGGAGTATATGTGCTGCTGGAGGGGGCTAAGGAAGAAGGAACAACTCCTTTACAGTCGGAATCTGTGAAGGTGGGTAAGGTTGCGGTGGTTGAATACGCATCGGCAATTATAACCCATAATGTAAATGAGGACCAGCCGTACGAACAGTCAATGCCGATTGATGAGCTTGAGCAGATTGCCGCGGATGTTCTAGGTACGCATTATGCGCTTAGTACTGCTCGCGAAATAATCAAAGTAACAGATTTAAGCAATAATGTTCTTTCCACACAACTGAATGAGGGAATGTATGTGCTTTTGGCAGGAACCAAGGCGCTCTCTATTGATCCTTTGCTTTCGGAGTCTGTAAAAATAGGTAAAATAATTGCCGATGAATTCGGCCCGGGAGTTCTGGTCCATGTTGTGGACGAAGAAAACACCTATTCTTATGAACAGTCCCTGCCGATCTCGGAGCTTGAGCAGATAGGTACTGATATTGAATGTACGCACTATGCTTTAAGCCGTGACTTGGAAATTATAAAAGTAACTGATTACAGCGGAAATGTTATCTCTGCACAATTGACCGATTCTTTATATGCGCTGCGCGAAGGCAAAAAAGAACAAGCCAGTACGCCGTTACTTTCTGAAACTGTGGAAGTCGGCGGGTTAAAGGTTGAAATTTACGGTCCGGGGATTTTTGTGCATGAGGATTCGCCGGCAGCGATGTATGAACAGTATATGGGCTTGGGGGAACTTTGGGAAATAGCTGCAGATATTCCGCGTACTCATTATACGATCAGCCGTGATCTTGAGCTAATAAAGATTTCAAACGATACCGAAAAAATGATTTCTACGGAAATTGCGGACGGGGTTTATGTGTTGTTGGATACAAACATGGAGCCGTCAGGCAACGAGTTTATGGACCAATTTCCAGAGGTGGGCAAGGTTTTTGCCCCGGATTTAAATAATCCGCAAATCATGGTCTATGACACAAACATGGAAGGGCCTTATTATATACAGCCGCTGGAAATCTATAATCTTGAGCAGATGTCCGCGGATATTCCGGGAACGCATTACGCGTTGAGCCGCGATTTGGATATTATAAAAGTAAGCGCGCAAAGCGCCAATGTCGTATCTCAGGAAATTGCGGACGGGGTTTATGTGCTGCTGCAGGGAACTAAAGAGCCGCATGAAAACGCCCTGCTTGCGGAAGCAGTAATTGTCGGCAAAATGATCACTGATGATAATGATCCTGAATTTTTGGTCTATGATGTCAATACGCAGGAGCCGGACAGAGAGCATATGTTTGAGATCTACGATCTTGAGCAGATCACTGCCGATATCCCGGGTACGCATTTAGGATTAAGCACTAATCTTAATATTGTTACGGTAAAAGATCAGAGCAATGATATTGTTACCTGGGAAATCGCGAATAATATTTATGTTCTGCGCAGCGGAACAAAACAGGATAATGAACAAATCTCAATAGGCACGGTCAAGGTTGATGAATATTCTCCGGAAATTGTGTTTTTATATGATGAAGTTTTGCTTCAGGAAATCAGTATGACGGCAGAGGAGTTATCCTTTATCAATACCGGTTTAGTAAATACGCATTGGGGATTGATTACTGATTATAATGAAATAATGCTTCTCAGTAATGACAGCGGCGATATTCTAGCCGGGAAGATCAATAATTATCTGCATGTTTTGCTGCCGGCGACTGAATTGCCTGACGGGCGTATACAGGCTGGAGATTCGATCTTTGATACTTCCGATCATGAGTTGAAAATAACTGTTTTTAATGAACAGATGTCGGCAGAAGAAGATCTCTGGGAAGGGGAGATAGGAGCTTTATTGTACGATACACAAAACGCAGGGATATCGATCAATCTGAATATGCTTAATGAATCGCCGGTTATAACGCAAGGACCGGTGATGACCCCTGAACTGGTAACTGCCGGTGATAACGCGCAGCTTATCATAGCAGTGATGGATGAAGGCCAGCTGATCGGCTGCGAGTGGATACCAGAGGTGGGAACAGTGGAAGGCGATACTTATTACGTAGACAAGTCATGTCCGGCAGATGCCTATTATATGATTGCGCAGGCAGATGATAATAATGGCGGGATGGCGTTTGCGTTTATAAGAATAGGTGTATTGCCTTATGTTAACATCGCTCCGGTAATTGCGCCGATAGAAGGCAAGCAGGTTTATGAGACAAATAACCTTAGCTTTGCTGTTGACGGTTCAGATGCGGACGGTGACAGTCTTACTTATAATGCGCAAAATTTGCCTGATGGCGCGCAGTTGAGCGCGGATGGTGTTTTTGGCTGGACACCGCAGATCAATCAGGCTGGTTCTTATACCGTGACATTTATTGCTAATGACGGACAGGCGGATTCTAATTCGGAAGAAGTTACGATAAATGTGTTGATCTTAGGCGACATGAATGCCGACGGTACCGTTGACCTGAGTGACCTGAAATTGTTCAAAACCGCTTACCGCAGTCTGGATCCGGCAGCGGACCTGAATAATGACGGGATTCTGACGAACGCTGATTATAAGATATTAAAAGAGAATTTAGGCAGAAGTATCTAGTTAACTAAAAAAATAAACAATGGGTTGCAAACAGACAGCCGCGGTTTTTGCCGCGGCTGTCTGTTTATCTTCCGCCGCAAGTTGTTGCTGTTGCGAAGATTAAGAACATGGGGTATACTTTAATGTTTTATCCTTGCTGCTTTCAAAAACCCGGCCTTTAGTACGGAGATGAAAGCAAATCTACAGGATTTCGCTCGGAAATCCCGGGCTTTCCTTCGACAGGCTCATAATGGTGAGCGAAGTCGAAGCATAGCTCGGGCGAGCTTCATCGGCAGGTTGTTGTTTTGGCGTAAATATAGATGATTATGAAGAAAAAAATTAAATTTATTACAGTGTGTATAATTGCGGTGTTTTTCGCGAACAGCGCTGCTTTTGCTTCACGTGAACAGGTGCTCTTGTCTAAAGATAAGCTGTCTCCGCAGCTTATGCTGAGTTCTCCGGCACTTGAAACAGCTGCCGCGGTTTTCTTGTTTGAGTGTTCTAAAACATATACTTTTCAGGATATTGCCTTTCCCCATGCCTCAAAAGAAAAAATAACATTGCAAACCGTGCTTGATTTGAATGCTCTGCTGAGGAAGAGCTATGAAGAAGAAAATGGCGATGCTTGTTTTCTGATCTTGAAAGAAATGCTGCAAAGAGGAATTATTATTGAAGAGAATGATCCTCGGCTTGTGTTGGGTTTATCTTTTTTGAAAGGGCGAAAAATCGCCCTCCTTTTTCCCTATATAATATTATCGCTTGAAGAACAAAAGATCATTGATATTGACCGGGCGGAAGAGTTGTGGGATGAGTTTTTTGAAGATTACCTGTTTGAGCTTATGGCGGTAGATTTCTATATAGATTTATGGGTTAAAGATAAGATAAACAAAGAAAAACTGTTGGAGAAAGCAAGCGGGATTATTTCTTCTCTTAATACGGGCTACGCAGTAGAAACATTTATCGATATTATTATAAAGCTTCATGAAAAAAAATTTTTTGATCGGCGTTCCGCGCAAAAGCAGATTCTTTTAAAAATAGGCGGGGTTCGCAGCGTATCGGATGAAAATCGAATTATAAGTTTTCTGCGCTGTTTGTTTAAAGTCCGGCAAGCCGGAATTTTTGATGATAATGGAGCTGCTGATATTTTGCGTGAATATCTGAATAAATGTTGGAATGAGGTGCATTATCAGGGGGAAGATGAGGAAAAAATGGAACGCGCTTTTATTCTTAACGTGGGCTTTGAAGAGTCTTTGGAAGAAAAGCTTCTTTTGGCATTAAAAGATCTGCGGGGAAGGCCTTTGCTGGAAAAAGCAATGGAAATGCTGAGAAAAAATAAAAAGACCGATGATGTTTTTGTAAGGCAAAGTGTTGTGGAGAATATGTTTGCGGCTTATGACAAGAGAGAAAAAAACAGGAAAGAGACGATTGATGGATTGACTGCGATTTTAGAAATTAGCAGAGATGACTTTGAAAAGTCCTTGAACATTTACCTGGGAATGTATGATCGCGGATTGATGGAAAAAGACAAGGCTGCGCAGTGTTGTTTGGATCTTTTAGCGCAGTCAGAGAATTATGGCTTTGCATTCACCTACAATTTTGTTCCGTATTATCATGACCTTTTGCGAAAAGGGCTTCTATATAAAAAAGATCATTTCTATGTGCTTAGAAGAGTTATGGAGCGGCTGATAAAAGAAAAGCGTTATTCTGAATACATGCAGTTATACTGCATACTTCTTGAAACAGAAAATATAGTTTTAGACAGACATTTTATAGATGGCCGTATGCAGCGGTTAAAAGATAAAGGAAGAAAAGCGCTTTATTATTTTAAACTGGAATGGCTGATGGTTGAGGATGTTATTGAGCAAAAAGAATATTTGCAGATGAAAAAGGGAGCTGAGGAGTTGTTTGCTAAAATTAATGCGGCAAATGAAGGCGCGGATAGAGAAGCTAAAAAGGTAGATGAAAATCTTTTTTACGGTTTTTATGCCCAAGGAATGGCTGCTTTACAGGCGGTTTCTTCGGCCCTGGCCAAGGAGCTTGTTTGCAATCGCTGTCAGCGGGGGTATTTGCCGCTTTTGGTGCAGGATATGGATAGTTGCGCGCGGTTAAGCGCGGGGCATATTAAGAACTTAAAGGCATTTTATGCCCGCAGGAGCGCAGAGGGCAATTGTCCTTTGCCGGGATTAATGCTTCCGCTTATAAATTTTGCCAATGTTTTTAATAGTCTTGGGATGCCTGTCAAAGAATTTTCTTTGATCTTAAAAAATGGGAATAAAGATGAAGATATTATTTTTGAGCTGGGGCAAAGAGTGATAAAAGAATTAGCGGATAAGTTTGGTGTTGATGTGGATTTATCTGAGCGGGATAATGTTTTGGATACATTGTCACAATGGAACCTTAAATATTTAGGGTCTATGGTCAGCGCCAGCAGGCGCTGGGATGATGAAGACCGGCTGATGTTCCGGCTAGTGGTAAAAACCGCGCTTGAAGGAAAGTTTCAGGCTGTTCTTTTTCCGCAAAGGCACGCGCGGGATATTTTCGAAAATTATTCGGATGAAGAAAATGACCTAATCGCGCAAATAAGAAAATTTAATGCGAATTTTTTAAACATTGCCGGAGAACTAGGGGTGAACATTGAATTGTTTGCGCATCCGGAAACTTTTCCGGCTAAATTAACCTCGGGAAAGGTGCTGTTTAGGGATTGGCAGGTGATTTTAAGAGATTTTAGTGAAAATTACTGGGCTTTTAAGCAATGGCTGGAATTATCGGAATATATCGATAAACCGGTAATTAGTTCCCGCTGGATTAAGGTGGAAAAACAGCTGGGTGTATTTAATAAGCTGATAACTGAAGGCATTGGCAGTCTGGGCGTATTTGAAAGAAAGGATCAGATAAAAAGATCGTTGCTTAAATTTTTGTCGGACTTTCAAGAAATCAATTTTAAAAGTGTGGATATTCCTCCTCAGCTGCATGATTTAAGGAAAAGCGTTGAAGAAATAATGGGGTTTAATTATGAGGAGTATAGGAAGCAGAATAAGCCTTTAAGGATGCGTTTTTGGCGGAGGGAAGTTGGAAGGGACAGTGTTGTGGCTAATGAAGTTGACAGCTGTACAGGCCTGGACAGCAATGGTAGAGCGGTCTTTGAATATCTTTTAGACTTGGGCACGGTTTACCTTATTCTTGATGACCCGGATACGGGAGAGGAAAAAGGCTATGTGCGGTTTTTCTTAAAAGCTACTGGTTCCGGAAAGCCGGGGATATTCATTGATTCCGCGGATGGGGCTGCGAATAAAGAATCTTGGCAGCCGGTAGATGATGCCCGGGAATATATCGATGAATTCGCGAAAAGCTGTAATATTGATCCGGAAAATGTTAACGGCATTTACGGGGAAAAAGTAGGAGGAGCTTTGACGGAGTGTTATTATACAAATTCTAAAAATAAGATAGAAAAATTTGAGCCGGATAGGTTTCAGGATGAAAGAAAGTTACAGATATTTGAGTATCTGGAGGTTTTGTCTTTGTTGCGTCAGTCGATTTGATGTTTAAGGTGTTCTTGAATCATAAACATAGCTTCCTCAGGTTTGATTAGTGAGTAGTTGCTCCGATATGATCATGCAGGTTAGTTTATCTAACACTGCCAATAGGTGACTGACGACTGGTATTTGTCCGGTGCGTCTTAAGATAGTGAAACTGTCTGGTTATGTTTTTTTGCTTTTAAAATAAAAAACTATTTTAAAATGGGGATTCATTTTGCAAGAGGGGTGTTTTTTCTCTTGACAGTTAACTCAATAGGTGACCCTACTACTGCATTCTCTCGGTGTTTGGAGAAATTATTCTAATCGTAGCGAATTTAAAATATCCTAAAAATTATTTGACATGTTTTTTGTTTTATGATAAAGTATGCAAGACTAATTTTTAAGAAATAATGCGCTGTATTTGGGCATTATAAGCTTAATTTTAGCCGGGGTAGCTCAGGTGGTAGAGCGAGGGACTGAAAATCCCTGCGTCGGCAGTTCAACTCTGTCCTCCGGCACCAAAAAAGCCTTATCCGAAATGATAGGGCTTTTTTATTTATTAAAGACAGAGTTGAACAAAAGGGGCTTTTAAGGGGAAAGAATGTTTCCCCTTATCGGCGTACTTGAACTTCTTGCGGAAGGAAGAGGAATATTAAGGGGAAACCATAAGGGTTTCCCTTTAAGGAGTGAAAGTCTGAGCACGGCCCTGGATTACAAGGGTTAGCGGAGGACTTGAACTCTCTCAACCTGTCTCCGGCACCAAAAAAGCCTTATCCGAAATGATAGGGCTTTTTTATTGTGCGCCCAGCATGGGCGCTTACTAGTCGGTGAAAAACCGATACGGGGGTTGATAGTGCCAACCGTTAGCTCAAGACAAGGGTGTCCATCGCGAGGTGGAATCTGAAGGAAGTCAGCGGCAAAGCTCCGGTC
>JAHITE010000077.1 GCA_018817585.1 Candidatus Omnitrophota bacterium | reverse complement strand
CCGGGAGATAATATCGCAATGAAAGTTGAACTTATTATGCCAATGGCCATGGAAAAGGAATTGCGATTCGCGATTCGCGAAGGTGGACGTACTGTTGGCGCTGGTGTTATATCAGAAATTATTGAATAGGAAGGTGTTGTAAGATGGCGCATCAAAAAATTAGAATAAGATTAAAAGCGTATGACCATAGAGTGTTGGATCAATCCGCTGAAGAGATTGTGAATACTGCTAAAAGAACTGGGGCTAAGGTTTGTGGTCCAGTACCTTTACCAACAAATAGATCGCTCTATACTGTTTTGCGGTCACCGGTAATTGATAAAAAATCAAGAGAGCAGTTTCAATTAAGGACGCATAAGCGTTTATTAGATATTATTGAGCCTACTGCTAAAACAATCGATGCTTTAAAAAAGCTTGATTTGCCTGCTGGAGTAGATGTTGAAATCAAATAATAATTTAGGAAAAAGATCAAGATTAACGCTATTAATATAAAGGTAGACAGATGTTAGGAATTTTAGGTAGAAAAATAGGCATGAGCCAAGTTTTTAAAGAAGATGGGACTTGTATCCCAGTAACTTCGATTACAGCTGGACCATGTTATGTTGTACAGGTAAAAGCTAAAGAGACTGATGGATATCGCGCTGTGCAGATAGGTTATGAAGACAAAAAGCCTAAGCGGACAACTAAGGCTTTAGCTGGGCATTTTAAAAAAAGTAATGTATCTGTAAAAAAATTCATTAAAGAAATTAAATTAAATGAAAAAGAAATTTTCGAAGTAGGCCAAAAGTTGGAAGTCGACATGTTTAAAGAAGGTGATTTTGTTGATGTAACTGGAATGTCTATTGGAAAAGGTTTTCAAGGCGGAATGAAGCGTTATGGCTGGAGCGGAGGTCCGGAAACTCATGGCGGTATGAATCATAGAGGACCTGGATCTATTGGTACGAATACGACTCCAGGGCGTGTTTTGCGTGGTCATGGTCTGCCAGGACATATGGGACATAGAAAAACTAGCGTTCAGAATTTAAAAGTTATCAAAGTAGATAAAGAAAATAACACTTTATTGGTTAATGGCTCTGTGCCCGGGCATAAAGGTTGTTATCTTGTTGTGAGAAAGGCTAAGAAGAAATAAAATGTTTACACTTTTAGTTAATAATATATCAGGCAAAGAAGTTGGTAAAGTTGAACTTGATGAAAAAGTCTTTGATGGCAAAGTTAATGAATCATTAATTCATCAAGTAACTGTGATGTACCAGGCAAATAAGAGGCAGGGAACTTCTTCTACAAAAACTCGTGCCAATGTAAGCGGTGGTAATTCTAAACCTTGGAGACAAAAAGGTACTGGTAAGGCGCGTGTAGGATCCAGCAGAAGTCCAATATGGAGAAAAGGGGGAGATGTTTTTGGCCCTCATCCGAGAGATTATTCTTATCAATTACCCAAAAAGATTAAAAAGAGCGCATTAATTTCAACAATAAATTCACGCTTGAATGATAATTTAGTCAAGGTTTTAGACGAATTAAGAGTGGTAGAGGGCAAGACAAAGGAATTTATTAAGATTGTCGCGGCGCTTAAACTGGAAAGAAAAGTTTTGTTTGTATGTGAGAATACACAGGAAAATGTGTTACGTTCTTCAAGAAATATTAAAAAAGTTAATATAATGCGTTGGGAATCTATCAATGCGCTTGATGTTTTGTTGCACGATAATGTAGTGATTACACAGAAAGCTTTAGAAAATCTTACGCAAAGATTAAAAAAGGGAGAATAAGAAAAAGTGCAGAATCCATTTAGAGTTATAAAGTATGTTTTGCGGACAGAAAAAGGTGCAGTTCTTGAACCACAAAATAAATACTTATTCTGTGTTGATAAAGGCGCAAATAAGATAGAGATTAAAGATGCTATTGAGCATATTTATAGAGTAAAAGTGCTTACGGTAAATACCGCTTTAATGTCCGGAAAGCCAAAAAGAGTTCGTTATAAAGCGGGAAAAACTTCGGATTGGAAAAAAGCTATAGTTACATTAGAAAAAGGCCAGAAAATAAATTTAGGTTAAATTTTAAAATGGAGATTTGATAGTGGGTATTAAACGTTATAAACCAACAACACCATCGCTACGCTGGACAACTGGTTCTGATTTTGCGGAAATTACAAAGAGTAAACCAGAGAAATCTTTAACCGTAGCTTTGAAAAAATCAGGTGGAAGAAATTCTAATGGTAGAATTACTTGTCGTCATCGCGGGGGCGGACATAAAAGACGTTATCGAATTATTGATTTTAAACGAGATAAGCGTGATATGGCGGCGACAATTCTTTCTATTGAGTATGATCCAAATCGTTCTAGTCGTATTGCTTTGGTGCAATACCAGGATGGTGAAAAGAGATATATTATTGCTCCCTTGGAAATTAAAATTAATGACCAGATCATGTCTGGAGAAAATGTTGAAATTAAACCGGGGAATGCATTACCAATAAAAAATTTGCCTCTGGGAACGTTCATTCATAATATCGAGCTTTTGCCTGGCAGAGGAGCAATTTTAGCAAGAAGTGCCGGAACTTCCGCGCAGTTAATGGCCAAAGAAGGTAAATATGCTCATATAAAATTACCTTCTGGTGAAATCAGATTAGTTCCAACTAATTGTTATGCTGTTTTAGGGCAGGTTGGTAATCCTGATCATGAAAAGATTTCTATTGGAAAAGCTGGTAGAAAACGTTGGATGGGCATCAGACCAACGGTGCGTGGTGCAGCGATGAATCCAGTTGACCATCCACATGGTGGAGGTGAAGGAAAAGCTGGACAAGGTAATCCTCATCCGGTTTCTCCTTGGGGCAAACCAACTAAGGGTTATAGAACAAGAAAAGGTAAAAAAGCGTCAAGTAAATTTATTATCAAGCGTCGTGCAAAGTAAGTTAAATAATATAGGAGTTGTGAGTATATGTCTCGTTCAATAAAAAAAGGTCCATTTGTTGATCTAAAATTGTTAAAGAAAGTTGAAAAGCTGCAGGCTGCTAATGATAAGAAGCCGATAAAGACTTGGTCGCGGCGTTCAACAATTGTGCCGGATTTTATCGGATGTACTTTTTCTGTGCATAATGGGAAATCCTTTATCCCGGTATTTGTAACAGAGAATATGGTTGGACATAAGTTGGGTGAATTTTCCCCTACCAGAATTTTCAGAAAACATGCTGGAATTAAAGCCAAATTAGTATCACAAAAAACATAACGAATTATATAACAAATTATATAACAAATAGATTAAACCATTAATTTCTTGCAGATTGTTTCCGCAAGTTAGTGCAAATAAGAGGAAAAGAAGATGATAGCAAGTGCAAAGGCAAGACATATTAGGATGTCAGCACAAAAAGTAAGGCTGGTATTAGCATTAATCAGGGGCAAATCAACACAGGAATCCTTGACTGTTTTGTCAAATACACATAAAAGAGCAGCTGAAACTGTGGACAAGTTATTGCGCTCGGCTATTGCTAATGCTAAAAATAAAGGATTAGAAACCGAGAGTTTGTTTGTATCTAAAATATGCGCGGACGAAGGATCTACTTGGAAACGTAATCGGGCAGCTTCATTTGGTCGCGGTTCAAAAATATTAAAAAGAACTTGTCATATTACTGTTGAAATTGATGCAATGACTGCCGGGAAGAAATCTCTAGCGGCTAAAGCAGTAAAAGCAGTGAAAAGTCAGGATGCTAAAAGTGAAGTAAAAAAAGCAGCAAAAACAGTAAATAAAAAAACTACCACCAAGGTAGCTGAAAAAACTGAAAAAAAAGCAAAGAGTGTTAAGTAAGAGGAGGAAAAGTGGGACAAAAAGTAAACCCCTTAAGTTTTAGACTAGGCTATATCAAGGATTGGGGATCTCGTTGGTTTGCTAAGAATAAAGATTTCTCTGGATATCTTATGGAGGATCTTAAAATAAGAAAATTTATTAAAAAGAATTTTGCCTCTGCAAATGTTTCTAAGATTGAAATAGAAAGAGCATCTACAAAAATTAGAGTTATTGTTCATTCCGGAAGACCGGGGGTAATAATTGGCAGGCGGGGTGCGGATATTGATCGTTTAAAAGAAGAATTACAGAAAATTACTGACAAAGAAATTTTTGTAGATATTAAAGAAGTCCAAAACCCATCGGCGGATGCGCAATTGGTCGCGGAGAGTGTAGGGTTTCAACTTGAAAAGCGGATCGCTTTTAGAAGAGCTATGAAAAAAGCGATACAGCAGGCAATGAATAATGGAGCTGGTGGAATTAAAATCATGTGTTCTGGAAGATTAGGCGGCGCTGAAATTGCTAGAACTGAGAAGTATAAAGAAGGAAAAGTTCCTTTGCACACATTGCGGGCTAATATTGATTACGGTTTCGCGGAAGCTCGGACAACTTATGGGGTGATTGGAATTAAGTGTTGGATCTATAAAGGCGATGTTTTGTTTGAGAAAAAAACTAAAGAAATAAATCAAGTTGTGGATGAAGGAGATAAGAAGTAATGGTTTTAATGCCCAAACGTGTAAAATTTCGTAAGACGCATCGTGGACGCAGAAAAGGCAAAGCGATTAGCGGTTCTAAAGTAAGCTTTGGAGAATTTGGTTTGCAGTCACTTGAAGGCGCATGGGTAAAAAATACTCAATTGGAAGCTTCGCGTGTTGCTTTAACCAGGTCGGTTCGTAGAGGCGGAAAAGTTTGGATTAGAATTTTCCCTGACAAATCAGTAACTAAAAAGCCAGCTGAAACTAGAATGGGTAAAGGTAAAGGTATGCCGGAATACTGGGTATCGGTGGTTAAACCTGGTAGAATAATTTTTGAAATGGAAGGTATCCCATATGATTTGGCTAAGTCAGCCATGCGATTGGCAGCTTCGAAATTGCCGATGAAAACAAAATTCGTAACAAGATCACAAATATAAAAATAAAGAGTGGAATTATGGCTATTAAATCAAAAGAATACAGTGATTACGCTAAACCAGAGTTGGATGATAAGCTTAGACAGCTTGAAGAAGAATTGTTTAATCTGAAGTTTCAGTCAAAAACAACGAAATTGGATAAGTCTCACAAAATTAAATTAACTCGCAGAGATATTGCCCGTGTGAAAACTTTCCTAAGAAAATTGGAACTAAAAGAAAAAAGTAAGGCAAAGGTGATTAACAAATGAGCAAGGTAAAATGTGCCCGTAAGCAAAAAGTGGGAATAGTTACTAGTGATAAGATGAATAAAACAGCGGTCGCGCGTATGGAAAGGCTGACAATTCATCCGGTATACAAAAAAAGAATTAAAAAATTTATTAGTGTTAAATTTCATGATGAGAAAAACGAGTCAAAAGTCGGCGACAAAGTCAGGCTTGAAGAAACCCGCCCTTTGTCAAAAGATAAGCGCTGGAGACTTTTAAATATCGTCGAAGCTCATAAGGAGTAGTATAGCAATGATACAGATGACAACAGTGTTAGATGTCGCGGATAATAGCGGAGCTAAAAAAGTAATGTGTATTGGTGTGCTCCATCGGTCTGGTAAGCCAATCGCGGAAATTGGGGATATTATTACTTGCAATGTGCGTGAGTCTATTCCTTCCGGTGCGGTTAAAAAGGGGGAAGTGGTAAAAGCGGTTATTGTTCGAACTAAAGCAGCTATCCGTCGGAAAGACGGAAGTTATTTAAAGTTTGATCGTAATGCGGTAGTTATTCTTGATGCCAAGAAAGAGCCACGTGGTACAAGAATTTTTGGCCCTGTTGCCAGAGAATTAAGAGATAAGCAATTTACTAAAATTGTTTCTTTGGCTCCGGAAGTTATATAAAAATAAATATAAAAAGTTAAAATCAAAGGCGAAAAAAGCAATGAGAATAAAAAAAGGTGATACAGTTAAAGTGATAGCTGGCAAGGAAAAAGGTAAAACAGGTAAGGTTTTACGTTTTGATAAAGCTAAGCAGCGGATGTTGGTTCAGGGTGTTAATTTTGTTAAGAAACATGCTAAGCAGACAAAACAAGATCAGCCTGGTGGAATTTTGCAAAAGGAAAGTCCATTAGCTGTATCTAATATAATGTTTTCCTGCCCGCGATGTAATAAAAGCTCTAAGCTGGGAGCAAAAATTTTAAATGATGGTTCTAAGGCTAGAATCTGCAAAAAATGTCAAGAGATGGTGTAAAAATTATGTCAAAATTAAAAGAAAAGTATAATAAAGAAATAGTAAAGCAGCTAATAGATAAGCTTGAATTGAAAAATCCGATGGAAGTTCCGCGTATTGAAAAGATTGTAATTAATATGGGTATCGGCAAGGCAAGTGAAGATATTAAAATTCTCGAAGCAGCAATGGGGGATTTAGGAACAATAACCGGTCAGAAGCCAGTTATAACCAGAGCTAAAAAAGCGATCGCGAATTTTAAATTAAGACAAGGTGTTCCGGTTGGATGTAAGGTGACTTTGCGTGGCAACAGAATGTATGAGTTTTTGGACAGATTAATTAATAGCGCTCTTCCTAGAATCCGAGATTTTCGGGGTGTGTCTGCTACTGCTTTTGATAAACAGGGTAATTATACCTTAGGCTTAAGCGAGCAGTCTATTTTTCCGGAAATTGTTATTGATAAAGTTAAGCATGTTCAAGGTATGGACATTGTTATTGTAGTGAAATCGAAAAATAAGAAACAGGCCAAAGAATTATTGAGTTGTTTTGGCATGCCGTTTCGGAGTTAGGACATTATGGCAAAAGAGAGTCAAATAGTAAGATCATTGAGAGAGCCAAAATTTAAATCACGCAAATATGTTAGATGTAAGGTGTGTGGTCGTGCCAGAGGTTTTATCAGACGTTTTGGGGTTTGTAGAATATGTTTTAGGGAATTAGCCTCAAATGGCATGATTCCTGGAGTTACTAAGGCAAGTTGGTAGTTAGTATAATAAAAGTTAAAATTAGGTAGTTATTAGCAGGAGAGTTATATGAGTATTACTGATCCAATTGCGGACATGCTAACAGTAATCCGCAACGCGCAGAGCGCAAAAAAAGAAAAAGTGGATTTTCCAGCCTCTAAAATAAAAGAGGAAATAGTGAAAATGCTGAAAACGCATGGTTTTATTGTAAATTATCGAAAAGTTGAAGACGGAAAACATGGTATTTTAAGAGTTTATCTGCGCTATTCGAAAAGTAAAGACGGAGTTATTTCTGGTTTGAAAAGAATTTCTATGCCAGGGCGTCGGGTTTATGCGGCAAAAGAGAAAATTCCGTATGTTTTTGGTGGTACTGGCGTTGCGGTTCTTTCAACATCAAAGGGCATTGTTGATGATAAGCAAGCGCGGATGGAAAAAATTGGCGGGGAAATTTTGTGTTACGTTTGGTAAAAACAATTTAATTGTTTTCCAAAAAAGTTAAATTAACAATCATATAATGAAGATTTCAGTGGGTAGGTGCTAAAGATGTCAAGAATAGGTGTAAGACCAATAGTTATTCCTAAAGATGTAAAAGTAAATATTACCAAGCAGTCTGTTGAAGTTCAAGGCTCAAAAGGAAAGCTTGAGTTTCCGCTTAGTTTGAGAATTTCAGTGGCCGTAGAAAATGATAAAATTAAAGTTTCTCGTGTTGGGAATAATAAAAATGATAGAGCTTTGCATGGTTTAACTCGGGCGATGATTGCCAATATGGTTAAAGGCGTGAGCTCTGGTTTTGAAAAGCAGCTGGAGATGATTGGTGTGGGTTATCGGGCACAGTTAGCTGGTAAAAAACTTACTATGCAGCTTGGGTTTTCGCATCCAGTTGAATATGTAGTGCCTGCGGGAATAACTTTAGAAGTTCCTAAGCCTACACAGATTACGGTTAAAGGGATTGATAAGCAGGAAGTTGGTCAGGCTGCTGCAAATATAAGAGGGTTTTTACCGCCTGAACCATATAAAGGTAAAGGGATCCGTTATGTTGGCGAACAGGTGAGAAGAAAAGCCGGTAAGGCAATGGCAAAATAAACCAGAATTTTAAAGATTATTTTCAATATTAAAAAAGGTAGTGATCATGAAAGACGGACGGATAAATAGGCATAGAAGAATCAGGAAAAAAGTTATTGGCTCTAAGGATAGGCCTCGTTTGAGCGTTTATAGAAGTTTGACTAACTTATACGCACAAATTATTGACGATGAGAATTGTTGCACAGTTCTTACTTGCTCAACATTGCAAAAAGAAATAAAAGAGCAGTGTAAAAATAGCAACATAAAATCAGCAAATATTCTGGGCGAACTTATTGCTAAAAAGGCTCAGGAAAAGGGGATAACATCTGTTGTGTTTGATCGCGGCGGTTATCTTTACCATGGAAAAATAAAAGCAGTAGCAGAAGCTGCCAGAAAAGGCGGATTACAGTTTTAAATAAGGAATAGGGTGGTAAATTGGAAAATTCATTTAATGAGCAAGTAGAGATAGTTGATAAAGTTATTTCAATTAATCGCGTTTCTAAGGCGTGTAAAGGCGGAAGAAAAATGTCTTTTACTGCTTTAGTGATCGCGGGAGATGGGAAAAGCCGGGTTGGTTGCGGGTTGGGAAGAGCTAATGAAGTAGCTGATGCTATCCGTAAAGGGGTTAATACCGCACGTAAAAATCTTATGGAAGTTCCTCTAAAAGGAACAACTATTCCTCATGAAGTAATGGGTGCGTTTAGCGCGGCAAGAGTTTTTCTAAAACCAGCATCAGAAGGAACTGGAGTTATTGCCGGAAGTTCTGTAAGAGCAATTTGTGAGCTTGGGGGAATAAAAGATATTTTAACTAAATCCATGAAATCTTCAAACCCGATTAATATTGCTAAAGCAACAATTCAGGGCTTGAAATCCTTAAAAAAACACATGGAATTAAAAAGCGAAATTGCGGCTTGTCTGCAAGCGGGAACTGAAGAAGCAGAGAAGTCTACTGAAGAAGTAAAAGAGGAGAATGACGAAGATGCTAAAGCTGAATAATCTAAAATCTCCTAAATCCGCACATAAAAAGAAAAAGATTGTAGGTCGTGGATCTGGATCTGGGGCTGGAAAAACTTCTGGGCGCGGACATAAAGGACAAATGTCTCGCAGTGGAAAAACTATTAGACCGGGATTTGAAGGTGGACAAATGCCTTTGATCAGAAGAATTCCAAAACGTGGGTTTACCAGTAAATTTAAAACTGAGTATCAAATTATTAATTTACAGACTTTGAATAAATGTGAAAATAATTCTACGGTATCTTCAAAAGAATTATTGGTTTTAGGGGTTATTCATAAACTGCATGTGCCGGTTAAGATATTGGGTAAAGGAAAATTGACTAAAAAAATTAACATTAAAGCTGAAAAGTTTTCCAAGACCGCGCAAAAGGCAATTGAAGCTCTGGGTGGAAAAATAGAAGTGATTGTAAAAGAAAAGGCGTAGGCTTTTTCTGGTATTTAAATTTAGGTAAAAATTTTATATTATATAAAGGTAACTAAATGTTAAGAACAATCAAAGCTTTGCTGAATTCATTAAAGATTCCTGATTTAAGACAAAGAATATTATTTACGCTTGGTTTAATCGCAATTTACAGACTTGGTTGTTTTATTCCGATTCCGGGGATAAATGGAGAAGCTTTGGCTCAATTTTTTGCCAATGTAACCAGCAAGCAGGGCGGGACGCTCTTTGATGTTATGGATTTGTTTACTGGTAGAGCTTTGTCTCAGATGACGATTTTCGCGCTGGGGATCATGCCGTATATTTCTAGTTCAATTATTATGCAGTTATTGACAGTGGTAATCCCTTCATTAGAAAAATTAGCTAAAGAAGGCGGAGATCAGGGGCGTAAGAAGATAACTCAGTACACCCGTTATGGAACTGTAGCCTTGGCGGTATTCCAATCATTTATTATCAGTGTTTATTTGGAAGATCCAGCACATTTTATGGGTTTACAGATTGTTGCTGATGGCGGGCTGGGATTCAGGCTGTTAACAATAATTACCCTAACTTCCGGCACTGCGTTTATCATGTGGCTGGGTGAACAGATAACTGAGCGCGGAATTGGTAATGGTATGTCTATTTTGATTTCTGTGGGTATTATATCGAGAATTCCTACTGCTTTACGTTTTGTAGTGCAATTATTGTCACCGTTTTCACCAGAGAAAAGTCAGATTGAGCCATATACTCCGATTATAATGATCTGTTTATTTGTCTTGGTAATATTATTTGTTGTCTTGATCACTGAAGGTCAAAGACGCATTCCGGTTGAGTACGCAAAGCGGATTGTCGGCAGGAAAGTTTACGGCGGACATAGTACTTATATTCCGTTGAGAGTTAATCAGTCTGGAGTAATTCCGATAATTTTTGCTCAATCAATAATTTTATTTCCGGCAACTATTGGTCAGTTTGTTCCTCAGTTGCAAAGATTCGCGGAAGGATTGATGCGGGGACATTTATTATACACTGTTGTTTATAGCTTATTAATAATATTTTTCGCTTATTTTTATACTGCAGTTACCTTTAATACTCAGGATGTAGCTCAGAATATGAAGAAATATGGCGGATTTATTCCTGGCATTCGTGCGGGAAAACCAACAGCAGAATATCTGGATTCAGTTTTAACCCATATTACTTTGCCGGGAGCGATTTTCTTGGCAACAATAGCGGTTTTTCCTGATTGGATAATGGCTTGGTTGCGAGTGCCATATCTGGTAGCTAGTTTTTTTGGCGGTACCGGATTATTGATTATTGTTGGTGTTATGCTTGATACCATGCGTCAAATTGAGTCACACCTGCTAATGCGTCATTATGATGGATTTATGAAAAAAGGACATTTGCGCGGCCGGCGTTAAATGCAGGAGAGAAGGAAGATGAAGTTAGTATTATTAGGACCTCCAGGAGCGGGAAAAGGAACTCAAGCTGCTGTTCTTTGTAAAGAATATAATTTATTGCATATGTCTACTGGAGATCTTTTGCGCGAGGCTGTAAAAAATAATACAGCGCAGGGCATTCAGGCAAAAGCTTATATGGATCGAGGCGATCTTGTTCCTGATGAGATTGTCGCGGCAATGATCACGGAAAAACTTAAAAATGAAGATGTGAGTGCTGGATTTATGCTAGATGGTTTTCCGAGAACTAAAAAACAGGCGGAAATTTTAGATCAGGCGCTTATTGAGTTGGCTATGCCTTTGGATAGGGTTGTTTATTTTGCCACAAAAGAAGAAACAATTTTAACTCGTTTAACCGGCAGGAGAATTTGCCGGAGTTGTGGAAGAATTTTTCATGTGACTAATATCCCTTCAAAAAAAGAGGGAATTTGTGACGGATGTCAGGGTGAGCTTTATCAGCGCAATGATGATAAGGAAGAAACTATAAAAAACAGGATAAAAGTTTACAATAGCCAGACAAAAGAACTGATTGATTATTATCAAGCAAAGAATATTCTGCAGCAAGTTTCCGGTGATATGGATGTAAATGAATTATTCTCTGTATTAAAGGATACATTTAAAAAATCCGGCCTGATATGATTTCGATAAAATCAAAAAGTGAATTAATAAAAATCAGAAAAGCTGGATTAATAGTAGCGAAAACCTTAAAGCATTTAAAAAGTAAAGTAAAGCCTGGGATTACAACCAAGCAATTAGATATAGAAGCAGCAAATTTTATAAAAAAACATAAAGCAAGAGCAGCATTTATGGGGTATCGTGGTTATCCTGGACATATATGCGCTTCAATAAATGAAGAAGTTGTGCATGGGATACCCAGTAATAGAATTTTGCTTGATGGGGATATAATAAGTTTAGATGTTGGTGTTGAATTAGATGGATATTTTGGAGATTCAGCAATAACGGTTGGTGTGGGTAAAATAGCCGCGGAATCGCAGAGATTAATTGACGTGACCCGCGATGCTCTTTATAAAGCAATTAACGCAGCCAGAAAAGATAATTATCTTTCTGATATTTCGTACGCAGTGCAGAGTCATGCTGAAAAGGCGGGTTTTTCTGTGGTAAGAGATTTTGTTGGACATGGAATCGGAGTAAATCTGCATGAAGAGCCGCAAATTCCTAATTTTGGCAAACCGGGCAATGGAATTAAATTAAAAGCCGGAATGGTTTTAGCTATTGAGCCAATGGTAAATGCTGGAACATGGAAAGTGGAAGTTCTTCAAGATGGATGGACTGCGGTAACTCGAGATGACGCATTGTCCGCTCATTTTGAGCATACGATTTGTGTTACAAACAATAAAGCTGATATTTTAACAGCGATTAATTAAAAGGATAAAATGGCTAAAGAAGCAGGTATTCAGGTTGAAGGCACAATAATGGAAACATTGCCTAATGCAATGTTTAAGGTTGAGCTGGAAAATGGCCATAAAGTGCTTGCTCATGTTTCTGGAAAAATGCGGATGCATTTTATCAGAATTTTGCCTGGAGATAAGGTAACGGTGGAGCTTTCCCCGTATGATTTGACTAGAGGAAGAATTACATACAGAGGTAAGTAAAATGAAAGTAAGATCAAGCGTAAGAAGAATTTGTGAAGACTGTAGAATTATTAAAAGAAAAAATGTCGTAAAAGTTATTTGTAAAAATCCCAAGCACAAGCAAAAGCAGGGATAGGAGGAAACTGTGCCGAGAATTCTTGGAATTGATTTACCGAAAGAAAAAAGAATTGAGATTTCACTAACCTATATACATGGTATCGGAAGAGTGATTTCAAATAGAATCTTATCTGTTGCCGGAATTAATCCTGACACGCGAGCAAAGGATTTAACGGAAGATGAAGTCTCAAGAATTACCGCTGTGATCCAAAAAGATTATCGCGTAGAAGGAGATCTTCGTCGTGAAGTCTCTTTAAACATAAAGCGGTTGATGGATATAGGAGCGTATCGAGGATTAAGGCATAAACGTGGTTTGCCGGTTCGAGGTCAAAGAACTAAAACTAATTCTCGTACTCGTAAAGGACCGCGTCGTAGTATCACTAGAAAAAAATAGAACAATATGTTTGTTCTAAGTTCATTCGTCCTTAAAAACTATGGACTCATGAAGGAGAGGGATTGTGGCTAATAAGAAAAAAGTAAAAACACGCAAAAAAGTTGTCAGGCATGTAACCGAAGGTGTTGCTCATATTCAAGCGACATTCAATAATACTATTATTACAATTACCGATAATCAAGGTAATGCGATATCTTGGGCAAGTGCTGGCACCAGCGGTTTTAAAGGCTCAAGAAAATCCACTCCTTTTGCCGCGCAGGTAGCAGCGACTAATGCCGCAAAAAGAGCAAAGGAATCTGGGATGAAGGAAATCTCGGTGTATGTTAAGGGTCCTGGATCGGGAAGAGAATCAGCAATCAGAGCAATACAAGCAGCAGGGATACAGGTGACTTTCATTAAAGATGTTACTCCAGTTCCGCATAATGGATGCCGTCCTCCGAAAAGAAGACGTGTATAATACTGGTTTAAAGAGAATAGTTAAAGTTAAAGTTAAAATTAGAAAAGAAAGAGAATAATTGGAGGAATAATGGCACGATACACAGGACCGTCTTGTAGGATTTGTCGTCGAGAGGGATCTAAATTGTTTCTAAAGGGCGCACGTTGTGCTACGGATAAGTGTGCTTTTACAAGACGCAGTTATCCATCAGGACAGCATGGCGCGAGCAGAGGAAAAGGCCGCAGTAAAATATCTGATTATGGCCTGCAGCTTAGAGAAAAACAAAAAGTTAAAAGGATTTACGGGGTGCTGGAACGTCAGTTTAGAAAATATTTTTATGAGGCTGATCGATTGGAAGGCGTTACCGGTGAATTACTATTGCAGTTATTGGAAAGAAGACTTGATAATGTTATCCTGCGTAGCGGATTCGCGGTATCATTAACTCAAGCCAGACAGTTTGTGCGTTATGGACATGTTCAGGTTAATGGGAAAAAAGTTGATATTCCATCATTTTTAGTTGTTCCGGGATTAAGCATTCAGATGAAAGCAAAACCGAGT
>JAHITE010000076.1 GCA_018817585.1 Candidatus Omnitrophota bacterium | reverse complement strand
TTGTTTGTGTTTTGCCATTAACAACCTCCCTTTTTGCAATTATTTAGCTCAAAAGAAGACTATTGTAGACAAAACTCTTCTGTTATTAAAGTTATTTGCTTGATTATTCGTCGATTAGCTCAATTTAAGACTGGCCGAAGTGGCCCGGAATAGGTGGCCGAAGTTGACCGGAATGGGTGGCCGAAGATTTCCGGAAATGGTGGCCGAAGTACTCCGGAATACGCAATATAATAAGAAATTCTTGTTTTTGCTTGCGAGTTGTATATATAATAATATATGAATTCAGATTCGTATATTATTTAAAGGAGTCTAGATATGGCTAAAAGTACGGTTTTCTTTCAAGCAGTGCAAAATTCTCAGGATAAGGTGTTAACTGCGGATAAATTCAAGAACTTAATTAAACAAAGTAATTTGTTTGGTGATATGAAAAAGGGAGAAATTATCCCGATAAAAACCCATATGGGAGAAAAAGGCAATACTGGACATGTTGATGCCATAATTATTAAGCAATTGATAAATCAATTAAAAGCAAAGGCTGTCAAACCTTTTATCGTTGAGACAAATGTTCTTTATCAAGGTAAAAGAGTTAATGCTGTTGACCATCTTATGCTGGGAGCAGAACATGGTTTTGACCCAGTTTCTTTGGGAGCGCCGGTGTTTATTGCTGACGGTTTATGGGGTGAAAACAGTATGGATATAGAAATAAATAAAAAACATTTTAAAACTGTGACCATTGCTAAGCCAGTAATGTATTTTGATTCACTTGTAAGCGTTGCGCATGTGACAGGTCATTTGCTTACAGGCTTCGCGGCTTCAATTAAAAACATAGGAATGGGGCTTGCATCGCGCACGGGAAAGTTAAGACAGCATTCCAATATTAAACTAAAAATAATAACGGATAGATGTACTTTTTGTAAGCGCTGTATAAAACAATGCCAAGTTGACGCAATTGTTGAGCATAAGGCAAAAGCTTTTATTCAGCCGGATATTTGTGTTGGTTGCGGAAAATGTATTGCGGCTTGCAAATTTGCTGCTATTGCAGACAGTTATGGCGAAGACGCTAAAATTCTAAGCGAAAAAATGGTTGAATATGCATATGGCGTATTACTTAATATAAAACAAAAAGTATTTTTTAATTTCGCGGTACACATTACAAAAAATTGTGATTGCATGGCAAAGGATGAGCCAACAATAGTAAATGATATCGGAATATTTGCTTCCATAGATCCGGTTTCTTGTGATAAGGCGGCAGCAGATATGATTATTCAGAGTGTTAAAGGAGATATTTTCAATAAAGTATTTCCGGGCGCGGATTATTACATGAATCAGCTAATATATGCTCAGGAAATAGGTTTGGGTAATATGGATTATGATTTTGTGGAGATTAAATGAGTACAATCGAAGTTAAGAAATTTATTAAACTTTTTGGAATAAGTTATGATGAATTAGGTGAGTGTTTAGTGATCAGCCCTTTTTTTAATCCTAAATTATTTGCTTCTCATGTTGAAAATCCGCAATATTTTAGAGGAATGTTGTTTCATGGTATGAGTGGAACATTTAAAAGTAAAAAGCTCACGTTTATTTATACGGGAATGGGTCAAACATTAGTTGCTGACTGTCTTTTGGCCCAAGATAAAAAAAGAATAAAAGCCATAATTTTTCTCGGAGCAGTTGGCGCGGTGAGAGATTTAGAAATAGCGGATAAGGTAATTATTGAAAAGGCTTTTTTCGATGTGAGTTATTATAGTAAGCTAGGGATTGCTCTAGGCGAAAACTCTAAAAAAGAGTTTTTTCCTTGCGAGAGGATGATGGATGCTAGCCTAAAATTGGCTAAAGAAAAAAACATTTTTTTAAAAAAAGCGAATACACTCAGCATTCATACTTTTATTGATCAAGGTTTTGAGATTGCCGAGAACCTTTACCAGTCCGGGGTTCAATCGGTTGATCTAGAGTGCGCTTTATTTTATGCTGCAGCAAAAATCAAACAGATAAATGCGCTTGCCTTGTGTTTTGTCAGTGATAATATCCTGACAAAGCCTTTTTGGAGCGATTTTTCGTTGTCGGAAAAAACAAAAATAAAAAACCAGATGCTTGAATTGGTTAAGTTTTCCCTAGAATTTGGGCGTAATCTTATTTTATAAACAAAAGTTAAGCTTGAATCTTATACCATATATTGTGTCTAAATAAATCCCCTTATACAATAATTATAATACCTCAGTTCTGCCTAAAATATGCTTTAAATTCAACATATTGTATTAGCTTCTAGATCGAGAAGCTAAATGTTGTATAAAATGCTTTAAAAAGGTCAATTTTTGCTTGACTTTTTAAGTAATAAACGACATAATTGTATTAAGGTTTAAAATGCTAGCTAAATAGTGGTAATTGCTACAGTTGAATATATGAAATCACTTATAGCCGGGGGAGTAGGGGTAATGCAAAAGCAATTAAGTTATCAAGATTTTTTGGCAAAACTGGAGAGGTTTCTCTAATAGAAACCTCTCCAGTTCGGTTTTTTTTATTAAAATTCAATGCAAATGGAAAGAAAAATATGCTGAGTAAAATTGCTAAGGGATTAAAGTGCTTAAATGAAAACCAAAGAAGTCTGTTTTTACTTGGGGTTGTTTTTGCTGTTTTATTGTGTTCGTATGGTTATGCTCAAACTATTGAAGGTACAGGAGTACAAAAGAAGCAGGATTTGTATTATTTTAAGAAAATTCTGGATAATGAGATAGCTTTTCTTAAAAAGAAAATAAAACAACAAGAAGTAGAGCATGCGCTTGCCTTGCAGAATCAAAGAGACCTATATGATAAGCTTTTAAATCAGCAGAAATCAAATGAGACTATTCTCTCTGAGCCTAATCAGCAACAGCAAATAGATCAACTTAAAGAACAACTAATTAAAGTCCAGAAACAGTCAATGGAAGATGAGAAGCAAATACAAATACAGAAACAAGAAAATGATGTTTTAAGAAAAAAACAAAATGATCTTGATGCTCAAAAAAATATAATAGGCCAATCGCAAAACGAAGAATTGCTGCAGATAAAGAAACAATTTAGCGATGCTCAAAATCAGATAAAACAGTTGTTGCAGCAGAACAATGAACTTTTAAATAATCAGCAGAATGTTTTGCAAGACAAAACAAATAGAGATGAATCCCAACGCAAAGAAATTGCGCAGTTAAAAGAAACAGTATCTCAACTCCAGAAGGAAAAGGAACAATCCTCTAAGGAGCTTGCCGATCTTAAAAAAACAAATAAAGGCTTAGCTGATATTCAAAAACAATTAGGACAGGAAAAAATAAAAACTCTCGATGAGTACAAAGCTGTAATTGAAGATTTAAAAAGCCAGCTTAAGATTTTCGCACAGAAGAGTGCAGAGGAAAGCAAGGATCATGAGCAGGCTTTGATCCAAAAAGAACTTGAGAATGGAGTAAAACTTAAAACGCTTTTCGATCAGGTAAATGAAGCAAAGAATATAAAGATTAGCGAAGATAAACAAGTACAAGCGCTTAAGGATGAAGTTAAACTGTTGAACGAAAAAGTGAAAGCTGAAGAAAAAGCACAATTAGAACTACTTGGCGCAAAAGAAAAACAATATAATGAGCAGCTTCAAAAAATAGCAGAAGGCAGAGAAAAATATAGCTTAAACCGTGAACAGGAAATTGGCAATATAAAAGATTCTGTTTCGCAGCGGGACAGTCAGATTCTAGCGCTTAAACAGCAGGTTAAAGATTTAACCCAAAAGTATGATAAGCAGCAAGCGGTTTTTGATCAGATTCTTACCCGCAAAGACCAGGATATTAAGGAACAATTAGAAAAAATAGAAAAACAGAAGAAAGAAGATTCTTTAAAAGCCGAAGATGCTTTTGGCATCAAACTCACAGAAAAATACAAGCAGCTTGATAGCGTTATGCGTGAAAAAGAACAAATGCAAATAAAGATACTCTCAGATAAGGATGAGGAAATTAAAGCAGTTAAAGCTCAGGCTTTAGAGCGGGAAAAAACTTTACGCCAATTTGCTGCAACCAAAGAATTGGAGTTTAGCAGAGAAAACGAAAAACTAAAAAATGAATATCAGCAGCAGATAGATTCCTTGAAAAAATCTTCAGAGCAATTAAAAATATACCAGATTAAATTAAAAGAGGAATCAAAAACTCAGGAACTTATTATTAATGAAAAAGACAACAGGATTGCTAATTTAAATAAAAGGTTATCGCTTTATTCTGGGGAAGAAGCGGCGAGCCAGCAAAAAATTACACAGGTGTTGAAGGATGATTTAAATAATACTCAGCTGGAAGATCAGCTTAATGCGCAACGAAATAAGTACGAAGATTTGTTGCTGAAAGAAAAAAAGCTGGTAGAGGCTTTGAATAAAAACTTATTGGATCAAAAAGCTATATTCGAGAATCGTTTGGCTAAACAGAAGAAAAGTATGGTTGAGCTAGAAAGTAAGTTTGAATTGAAGCTTATGAAAAACTCTGAAGAGTGGGAAAAGAAAATTAAATTACTAGAATCCAAATATATCACAGCCTTTCATGAAGTTGAAAATAGTAAGCTAAATGCGGAAAGCGAATATAAAAAACGCCTAGAGGAAGTTACGGTTAAACTTAAGGATAAAGTGATGGAAGAAGGCGAACTTAAAACAAAAATGGATAACTTCCGTCAGAATCAAGTAGAATTGCTTGAAGGGATGCTTACAAGTAAAGCAACAATGATGCAAAACCTAACATTAGATTTTAAGGGCCCGGAAAAAGAACGCGCGCAGACTTATTTCCAGAGGGCAATGACTGCAATTTTAAAGAAAAATTATGCTAGAGCTAAATATGAATTAGAGCAAGTTTTGACAATTGAGCCAGAAGATCAGATAACAGTTGATATTTTAGGGAGTTTGGAATTTTTGCTTGAAAGAGCGCAATAGACACGCATTTAATGCAGTGTTGGAGGGGAGGATTATTTGTATATGAAAACTTCAGTAGTTCAAGAGGAAAGTGCTGTACGAGTTAAATCGACATCGATGTTTTTTCCTGAGGGGATAATTGGTTTTAGTGAGCATAAAGAATTTGAGATTATTAATGATAAGTCAAAAGAGCCATTTGTTTGGCTAGAATCAGTTCGGGATAATAGTTTGGCATTTATATTAATTGATCCAAAAGAATTTCAGCAAGATTATAATCCCATCTTAAGCTCAGAAGACAAAATGGCTTTACAAGTAAACGATTTATCTGAGTGTAGTATTTATACTCTAGTTTGTGTGCCCAAAGATTCGGATGAAATAAGCGCAAATTTACTTGCTCCGATTATCATAAATAAAAATAATAAAATTGGGAAACAGATTATTTTGCACGAACAGGATTATTCTGTGCAACATTTAATTTTAGAACAAATGCTAAGAAAGATAGAGGAAACGGATGTTAGTTCTTTCGCGCAAACCAAATGAAAGCATTATTATTGGGGATAATATTGAAATTAAGGTCGTTGAGGTTCGGGGTGAACAGGTTAAGCTGGGAATAACAGCGCCAAGAGAAGTGCCTGTTCATAGAAAAGAAATCTATAATTCTATCCATGACCAAAACATTAATTCATCTAATAATAAACACGCAAACTTGGATAAGCTTTCTCAATTATTTAAGAAGAAACGAGGACCATCGGCAGAATAGATATTCTTTCTGGATTAGATGGATTTTGTCCTGTTTTTTTATTCTTATTGTCTTTAGCTTTTTGATATGTGAACGTAAATATCGAAAGGGAATTCTGGAATAATAATTTTAAAAGCTAATATTTATATTTAAACTGCTATTTTCAGAAAAGAAATAGGTTTAATTTAAATTAATTTTAGCGATTTTTGTTTTTATGATTTTTCTTTGCAAATTATTAAATAGAAAAGAAGCGCGTTTTATATCAGTATCCTTCGCGTGGGAAGCTAATGAGTTCTCAAAAATAATTAGTTTCAAAGCATGGGCAGGGTTTTTTTTAGCTACAGGGTTAATAAGCTTTTTCTTTTTATGATTAGAGTGGAACTTATTATCAGGCATCTGGTTATTTACCTCCTTGTAAATGTAAGATGACTCCATTCAATGTTTTAAGATTAACATACATGCCTTTTTTTGTCAAGTCTTTCATTTGTATGGACTAATGATTTTCTTTAAAAGTTCTTTATTATAAAATGCTCAATTTAGAATTTCTGATGGGGATGATGAGAAAAATGCAGTGATTTCATGATAAATGGGGGATAATGTGGCTCAAAAGTCTAAAAAACAATCCAGCAATTATGTTATTTTAAAACGGCTGATAATTAGTATTTTAGCTGTAGTTTTTGTGCGGTTGATTTATTTTATTCCATTGCCGGGAGTAAGAATTGAAGTATTGGCTGATTTCTATCAGAAACATATTATTGCGCAGGGCGGAAGTTTTTTTGATTTAATGGCATTGTTGCATTTTGGTAAGCTGAGAAATCTGTCGATACTTTCTTTGGGGATAATTCCCTTTATTCAGGCTTGTTTGCTTGTTCAGATAATCGGCTTTTTAGTTCCTGGGGTAAATAAGAAGTTTTTCTCCGGCAAGGAAACTTCACATCTGATGGTAATTTTTACTATTGTAGCCGCGATCTTGATAAGCGCGTTTAATGCCTATTTTATAGCGCTTGACATTGAATTACTCAACAATTTTCCAAATTTCAATATAATTAGCTTCGAAGGTTTTCTGTTTAATTCAACGACAATTTTATCGGTTATCGGAGGAATTATAATACTTATAATAGCATCTGAGTTTATAAACAGGTTCGGCTTGGGTAATGGAGTGGCCGTAATTTTTGCTTCAGAGATATTGCTTAGATTTGTTTTTGCCATTGATCAAGTTTCAACTTTTTATGGAAGAAATCTTATTGATCTTGCGCAGCTTATGCTGTTTGGTTTTGTTTGTTTTATCTTTGTATGCTTTGCCAGATATGTTACTTTGTTTAATTGTAAAATTGAGTTTTGTTCAGCTGATGAAGAAAAGTTTTTTGTTAGGATTAGGCCTCTCTGGGTCGGAGTCTGGCCGCTGATTATTACTGAACAAATAATGTCTTTTTTTAAAATTTCTTTAAATGCTTTTTCATTTCTTACTGTTTTATTAGCATGTGCGGCTATTAGTTTTTTATATGCAAAGATTATTTATCAGCCGCGGCGTTTCTATGAAGTTCTTTTAGCTCGGAATTGTAAAGCGCATAAGAATCAGAAAAAAATGATAGAAGATAATCTGAATCAAGCGATGGTTTACTGTATCTGTTTAAGTTTGACCTTATTTATGGTTATGTATTATTTGCCGATAATTTTACCTTCTGGTCTTAAAATATCTTTTTTAAGTTCAAGTATGTTTGGCGCATTTGGTATAATTGTATTGGTGGGATTGTTTTATGATATTAACGATCAGATAAAGTTTTTTAAGAAAATTTATAACTTTCCTGAGATGAACTGGCAATTTTTAAGCATTGCTCAGGATGAGGTTCATGCGGAGGTAGAAAAAGCGTGTTTGCGCAGCCACGGAATTATGACAGAAATTAATCCATCGCATTTTAACTGGGGAATGCCGATTAGAACAGTTGCTTCGGGTTACTCTATGTATGTTCCTGAAAAAGACAAATTAAGAGCTTTATCAATAATTAAAAAAATAAAATCTGATTGGCATGAAAAATCTATTTAAATCTTTTTCTTT
>JAHITE010000075.1 GCA_018817585.1 Candidatus Omnitrophota bacterium | reverse complement strand
GGTAGGCCCGAAGGTCCCCACCTTTCACCTCAAATACTTGTGTATTCGTGGTCATATAAGGCATTAGCTCTTCTTTCGAAGGGTTATTCCTTACTTAAGGGTAGATTTTCCACGCGTTACTCACCCTTTTGCCGCTATCCCGAAGGATCGCACGACTTGCATGCCTAATCCACGCCGCCAGCGTTCGTTCTGAGCCAGGATCAAACTCTCCAAAAGAAAAGTTTGCTCATTGGCATTTTGACTTGAGCTTGGCTATATATTTTTTTAATTTTACAAAGAGCAATTATGAAAAAGAGGACATCCTATGATGTCCCTGTTTGTATAAAGCTAAAGTTTTTTCGGGTGATTTAAATATTAGTCTCCTCAGAAAAACTCATTACAAAAACCATCGGTAAAGATTTTCATTTTTACAAATACTTTTGTTACTTATCAATGTACCTCTGTTCTTTTGAACGTAAGTGAGAGTATACCTTTTTAACTAAATACTGTCAAGCGTTTTTTTTAATTTTTTTTTAATTTTTTTTATCAGCGAGATGTTTAACACTAAATCCAAGAGTTGCAACTGCCGCAACTCTTTCTCCGACAACAGCTTTAGCACTCATTATCCCCCCAGATAGAAGCATTTTTTCTGAATCAATTTCAATACGTAATTGATCACCTGGAAGCACTGGAGATTTCCATTTTATATCTGCTTTTGCAAAATAATATTTAACTTTTGTTTTTTCTATATGTTTACTTTTTGCGTATAATACAATTGCTGCTTGAGCCATAGCCTCCAGTATTAATACACCTGGCATAATCGGCTCTTTAGGAAAATGCCCAGTAAAAAAATGTTCATTCATCGTCACATTCTTAATCGCAACTATCCGTTTATTTTCTTCTATTTCCAAAATTCGATCAATCAATAAAAATGGATATTCCTGTGGAAGTATTTCCTGAATCTCTGTAATTGTAAGCATCCCTATTTCCTCCTTGATATATCTTATGAAACTATTTTTTTCATAAGTTCTTCTTGTGTACAGGTACCAACTCCAACCTTTCCAACAACTACGCCTGCAGCATAATTCGAAATATGTGCAGCTTCCTGCATATTTGCCCCACTAGCTAAAGCCAGTGTGAAAGCAGCAATAACAGTATCTCCTGCTCCAGAAACATCAAAAACTTCCTGCGCACGAGTAGGGATTTGAAATGGTTTTTTGCCTTTTTCAAACAAACACATGCCATGTTCTCCTCGTGTAATTAGAACTGAAGAACAATCTAGTTTTCGCAAGAATTTCTTTCCCGCAGCAAATAAAGATTTTTCATCAATTATTTTTATACCGATTGCTTTTTCTGCTTCACTCTGATTGGGAGTCAAACAAGTTACTCCTTTATAATATAAAAAATGATCTTCTTTAGGATCGACAGTAACAATTATATTTTTTTTATGGGCAATAGATACTACTTCTTTAATTAGATTAGGACTAATAACGCCCTTTCCATAATCTTCAATTATTATAGCATCAAATAAACTAGCATGTTTATGAACATAACTGAGAATCTTAGATAAAACTTTTTTACTTAATTCACCTATTTGCTCTCTGTCAACCCGAACTAACTGCTGATGTCTTGCAACAATCCTTGTTTTCAAAATCGTATATCTTTGATCATCAATAATTAGACCAGTTATATCGGCAAATCTTTTCAGCTGTTTCTTAATTGTCCTCCCATCGCCATCATTACCAATAACACCCACTATCGATGTTTTTCCTTCTAGAGCATTTATACTGCATGATACATTTGCTGCCCCCCCAGGCATAGAAGATTCCTTACTTACGTGAACCACAGGGACTGGAGCCTCAGGAGAAATTCTACTAACATCGCCCCAAATAAATTTGTCCAAAATCAAATCTCCAATTACAAGAATATTCGATTTGTGGAATTTTTTCATTATATCTGAAACACGACTAACCTCTATTGACATTTAGATATCCTTTTCTATTTAAGATTTAAATCATAGATTATTTTAGCACAGCACTAATTCTGCGTCAAACTAGATTCTGTATATTCAATTGCCATTAGAGTGGCTATAGCCGAACCAACAGGAACTTTTAAAGCAATAAGCAGGGGTAATCTACGTTCATCTGAACTAAACCAAATACGCATACTTCCCTCAGCATTTAACGCATCATCAAATTGTCTTTCTGATTCATCAGTAGGCTCAACCTGAAATGCCCAAAAAGTGCCAGCTGGAACTTTTAAAAGCCGTTCGCTCCGACTAAATACCCTTACCGGAAAATTCTTTTTTCCACCATTAACCAAAATATCTATTGGTTCATTCAAAATAATATTATTTTTTCTAAAGTAATAAAAGACTCCCAAAGGATCTAATATAGCATCATTAATATCTACAACATATTTACTCTTTTTATCCTCGACGTAAACCTTGTGTTCATTAAAATCATATTTCATTTTTTTAATAATAATCTTTTTGTTAATTCGCGTATCAGAATCATATTTAATCGGCTTAAAAGTAGCCATATCTACATAAGAATGGATTATTCCATCGACTTTATAGATTAATCTAAAAAAACCAGTAGTATAAGCTGTTAATTCCACAAGCGCGGTTTCCTGGCCATCATTTTTTTCCGTATTTTTAACCATTAAAGTAGCTTCGCCAACGCTAAGCCCTAACCAGCTAATTTTATACGAAAGCTTTTCTCCAATAGTAAGTTTCCCAATTGGCGGCAATATTTTGCTTTCCTCAACATCAACTTGCAGTACATCATAATTAATAGAACTGTTTCTACTTTTAAATTTTCCACTACAGCCGCATAAACATAAACCAATAAAAATAACGCTTAATAATAAATTTTTTTTTACCATATACTACTCCCATTTATAAAAATTTAATCAGCTCGTCATATACCATCTGAGGAGTAACTTTCTCCATGCAAAAATTACTCTCGCAATCAGACTTATAACAAGGGACTTTACAGCCTAGCGAATGCCGCAAGATTATTGCATTTGATTGACCAATTGGTCCCGTAAGCTCAGGAGCTGTTGGACCAAATATCGCTAAAGTATTAGCACCTGCAGCAACAGCAATATGCATTGGTCCTGAATCAGCAGTAACTACACATCTTGATTTAACCATAATTGCCGCTAATTGATGCAATGTTGTTAACCCTGTTATTACAAACAATTTCGATTTTACTTTATTAACAATTTGCTGAGCAAGAACTCTATCACCTTTAGCCCCAGCTATAACAACTTTAATTTTTTTCTTTTGAATCAGCCAGTCAGCAAGCAAAGAAAAGTATTTAACAGGCCAACGTTTCATCAACCAGTTACCCCCGGGGTTTAAGACAACAAAACTATCTTTCGCGGTAAGGCCTACTTGTTTTAAAATTAAATCAGCATCTTTTTCATCTTGTTCACTTAAAAAAAACTCACATTTGCGATCAACGATGGGTATCCCGGCCTGACTTAACAGATAGAGAAAATAATCTATCTTATGCATTGATTCTGGATTAGCAGGAATAGCCTGAGTAAGAAGAAATTTTCTTTTTTTAGTGCTGTATCCGATTCTATTTGGAATCCCGGCAAGAAAACCAATCATTGCTCTCTTAAGCGAAGGATGTAAGACAAACACAGTATCAAAATGTTTCTTTCTTAAATATCTAATAAATTTAATTTTAGTCCATAAAGATTTATGTTTTCCATCCTCATCGTAAACAATTATTTCATTTATCCGTGGATTATTTTTTAAAACTTCCTCGCAACGAGAAATGACCAAACAGCTAATATAAGCCTTTGGAAAATGATTTCTTATTGCCTTAAGTGCTGGAGTAGAAAAGATAACATCTCCCAGCCAATTAACATTAATAATTAGTATTTTCTCCATTTCCCCTTCTTTATTCTTCGATCTTTTAAAAAATTATAGTAGCCAGAAACCTGCACGCCAAATATAAATAAATTATCCGCGGAATGAGATATCCTAATTCTCCGGATAGCAAAAAGATCACTATGAGCAGTTCTTTTATCTACACTAGTCGCGCAAGCCGCTTTATAGCCAGCGATTTTTGTCATTTCTTTTATAAACTCACTATGCGCTCCAGTAGGATAACCAAAAAATCTTACTGGCACATCAAGCGTTTTTTCCAATATTTGTTTTGATTGGCTTACCTCCCGGATCATCGCAGCTTTTGGCATTTCAGTTAGCATATCATGAGTAATAGAATGACTACCTATTTCAACCAGATTACTATTTTTCATTTCCTTAATTTGAGACCAATTCAACATATTTTCATTGTTTACCCAATCAGTAACAATAAAAACAGTCGCAGGAATATTCAATTCCTTAAGAATCGGAAAAGCATAAATATAATTATCCTCATATCCATCATCAAAAGTAATCACAATCGATTTTCTTCTTGGCTTTTTCCCACTTTTTAATAACTCAACATAATCGGCTAATGACATGAATTGAAAATTTCTATCTTTTAAAAATTTTATTTGTTTTATAAACGTGTCAGGAGAAACAATCAAGCTAGAACTATCTGAACCAATATTTATACTATGGTACATTAATACCGGAACGGTATAAGACTTATCAATAAAAAAAAATAGCGAAATAAAAACAATAATAGTTAAAATAACATTAATGATAATTATTTTCTTTTTCATTATATACCAATAACTTTTTTATAGACTTGCTCAACATTGCTAGTCATTATTTGTAAATTAAAAAACGCCTCAACATCCTTACGCCCCTTTTGCCCTAAACGCATAGCCAAGTGTCTATCTTCCATTAATCTTAAAATAGCACCAGCCAAAGATACAGGATCTTGAGGATTAAACAATAAGCCTGAAACATCATGCTTAACAATAGTAGGAATACCGCCAACATTTGATGCTACCACAGGCAAACCGCTTGCCTGTGCTTCGAGAATAGATAAACCCAACCCTTCCTGAACTGAAGGCATAACAAAAATATCTATTTCCTGCAAAACCTCAGCAGTATTAGACACTGCTGGCAGGAAAAAAACTTTTTCACTAATTTTCAGTTTTTCAGCTAAACGAACAAGTTCGTATTTTATTTTGCCTTGTCCAAAAATAAAAAGTCTAGCATCGGGAAATTCTTTTATGACTTCAGCCATAGCTTGAATCAAGTAAACATGCCCTTTAACACTAGAAAGCCTGGCAATAATGCCAACGGTCCTGTCTTTATGCAATGGATCAAGCCGTTTCTCAGAAACTGTAAAATTTTCAACAGCGATTCCATTTGGCACAAGTGCAATCTTTTTACTAGAAACATAAAAATCAATCATTAGATGCTTTTTTACCGCGTCGCTTATAGCAAATACCGTTTTACCCCAACAAGGAAATAATTGCCGTCCAAGATTGTTCCTAAAAAAACCATGACAAGTAGTCACAAATGGAGTATTCGTTATTTTACTAAAATACCAAGCCAATACATGCGTAACTCGGGTTTGAGCATGCACAATATCAAATTTTTCTTTCCTCGCATAAATTAAAAGTTTGATCAAACTACTTAAAACCATCGGACTAAGCTCTGATTTAGTATTAATCGGAATCGGAAAATAATGAATTCCGTTTTTTTTAAGCTGGGCACACATATCGCCGTTTGCCGATGCGCAGTGAACATCATGGCCCATTTCAACCAAAATCTTTGCCAGAGAAAAAGTATACGAACTTATTCCTCCAAAATTCATATGCGTTGTTAATAATAGTATCTTCATTTATATCCTAATCTTCATTTATTTAGCAGTTTACACGCAGCCTCAAAAACCTCATCAACTGTTATATCCAACATACATGATTTACGAAAACACTTCGCACGATAACAAGGACTACATTCAAGGTTTTTACATATTAAAGCAAATTTTTTAGAATATGGCAAATGTCTTGTCGGATCAGTAGGACCAAACAATGCGACAAAGGGAGTATTAACAGCAGCGCTAATATGTAATGGAGCACTATCCACACTAATAAACACCGAACATCTTTCAATAATTGCCGCCAGCTCCATAATTGAAGTTTTACCCGCTGCATTAATCGGCTTGCAGCTTGTAAGCGCAATAATTTGCTTATTTTTTATCTTATCATTAGCTGTTCCAGTGAAAACAATTCGTGCATGGTATTTATTTGATAGCATATCCGCTAGTTTTGCATAGTTCTCAACCACCCAGGACTTAGACACCCATCTTTGACTGGCAAAGGGATTGATCCCAATCAAAGGTTGATTTTTATTTAGCCAATTGTCTTTTAGAAAGAGATCTATATACTCTTTATCTCTTTCGGCAATCCATATCTCAAGTTTCTTGTCCGATGGCTGGTGAATATCAAGTTTTTCCAGCATTTTAAATTGATGAGTAACCGGATCACAATCAGGTTTAGTAAACACAGTTGATTTATTTAAAAGAAAACCCAGTTTTTTATTCCTATAACCAAAACGCTGCTTTATTCCAGCAGCAAAACTAATCAAATGACTTAAATTATTGTTTTGAAAATCAAGGGAAAGATCAAAATCCTTTTTTTTAATCAGTTTAACTTGCTTAAGCATATATAACCATCCCTTTTTCTTAAGCACAATTAAATTATCCAGATAAGGACATCTTTGAACAATTGATTTAAATTCATTTTTAACCAATAAACTTAGATAAGCATCAGGAAATTTCTCCCGAATAGCTTTTAATGCAGCCGATATCAAAATCACATCGCCTAAAGCCCCAAATTTTATTATTAGAATCCGCTTTTTTTCAATAGTCTCGTTGTAAACCTCAATTGTTTTTAAAACCATAGACTCAAGCGAAAAACTATCCACTACTTTTTCATGCAAAGATTTAACGCATTTTTTCGCCAATTTACTATCTTTCAAAAATCTTAAAACAGCCTGAGAAATTTCATATGGGTTGCTGGGATCAACCAATAACCCATTATTTTCATTTTCGATTATCTCGACAACCCCACCTACTCGTGTTGCGACAACCGGAACTCCAACAGCACCAGCTTCAATAATAACCCTGCCAAAGGCCTCCTCGGTTGTCGTGGCAAGAACCAAAACATCCAGTTTTTCTAAAACCTGAGGAATATTTTTAACATTACCTAAAAACTCAACTTTATTTTTCAAATTAAGATCATCAACTAAAAACTTGAGCTCATTAAAGTAATCCTGCCGATTACTCGGCGCTTCCCCGACAATCAAAGCCCTTGCATGGGGGAATTCACTAAATATTCCGGGCAATGCCTTTATAAAATGAATATGCCCTTTAAGCGGTGTAATTCTCCCGATTATCCCAATAGTTTTTCTATCTTTATTAGGTTCCGAGTCAGATATTTTTTTTAGTTTAAATTGATTCAGATCAACTCCCCGATAAATTAAACGCATTCTCTCTTTAGAAACATGAAAGTCAGTAGCCATGTATCTGCCAATTATCTGACTGATCACAATTACCCTTTTCCCCCAGCCCATTACTTTACTAAAAAAATGCTTACTATAATAACCATGGCAAGTGGTAATAAACGTGGCCTTGGTTTGCGATATAGCAAAAAAACTAACCCAGGCAGGCACTCGGCTACGAGCATGAACAATATCCACCTTTTCTTTATTAATGATTTTTACCAACTTGGCAGCACACCATAAAACAGAAAACAAAGACTTTTTATGAACTGGCAACATATAGTGTATAGCACCAATACTTTCCAATTTCACAACAAGCCGGCCTCCGGCTGAAACAACAATCGCCTTATGCCCTTTACTAATAAGGGCCTGGGCAAGATCAATCGTGCCTCTTTCAACACCACCACTTTCAAGTTGAGGAAGAATCTGTAAAATATTCATCGGACTCATTTAATAACCTTTTCACTGATCGCTTTATCTAAATCATGACAATCGTCAAGTTTTTTCAAGTTAAACTTTTTTAATTTAAAATCTACTAACTCATCAAACAAACTATCCGATTCAGCAGTACGAATTATTTTCTGTTTCTGAAGATTCTCAATAAAAAAATCATGCTTAACCTTTCTGGATTTTACTTTTTTCAGCAAGGGATAGGTTATGGTATAGGCTCCAGAACTAGCCGCTTCTGAAACCATAGAGATACTTTCACTGGTAACAATAACAATATCACTAGCAGCTAAAATACCTCCCACACTATGATCAAGATTATGTTCATTGGGAAACACTTTAAATATAACATTTGGATAAACATCAAATTGTTTATGCAAATAAGCATCGATTTCTTTAGGTGTTCTGCGTGATGTTGTAAATAAAATCTTCGCATTGTTTTCATCAGCGAATTTTTTTATTTGACTTACCATTTTCTTTACAATTTCAATATTTATAGTAAAACAGCTTGAATTACCGCCAATCAATAAACCAATTTTCAAAGACTGCGTTTTTTTTACTTTATCCGGCATTTTATTCAGCATATCCTTTAAATATTTAGCAGACACAATATTTAAAGCTCCGTTACTAACCACAATTTTGTCTGATTCAGCAGGAAAATCATGCGCTGGAATAATTGATAAATCAAAATCTTTTTCCGTAAAAGGAACAGGTTTCATTACGCTAATAATTTTAGACATGTTTTCCACGGCAAGCAGCAAACCAACAGCTCTGGTTAAAGAACCAGTAGTAATAATAATATCTGAATAAGAATCTCTAATTTTTTCATAACAACTCTTTTTTAAAGCCAAGTTAAGAAAAACCAGCGGGAATCTCACACATCTCCGACAATAAAGAGTAAGTAAATTTAGTAATTTTTCAGTAAAACTATTTTTAAAAGCCAAATCAATTTCCACTATTTTCACAGGAGAAGTTAGTCCGGCAATTGATTTAGCTACAGCTTGCGCCTGGCGTAAATGTCCTGTTTTTCCATCTTTTAAGATTAGAACCTTTCTAGCACTGGTGTGTTTCCAGCGGCGATTGCCCCACAGCCATAGATGTGGATGCTTAATAATATATTTTTGCAATAAATCTCGATATTCCAGTACCGCACGATCAATAAACTCCTCAATATTTTCATCTTCTTTTTTTTCAATCGGCTTTTCAACAACCAACTCATGAGAAAAACCATGACTCCGCCTGATATTAAAAGCCGGTAAAACCACACTGCCAGCTTGCGCCGCAATTCTAAACGAGCCGTCAGCTAAAAAAATCGGTCTACCAAAAAAATCAACTTTTTTCCCTTGTTTTCCGCTTTGATCGCCGATCAGACCAACAATACCATTATTTTTAAGGTTTTTCAAAATCTCCCGCAATTGCATACCTTTTTGAATAACAGTAGTGCCTCGAACTTGGCGAAAATGATTTAGCATATCATTAAGAAAATAGGGTTTTTGTACTCTAGCTAAAGCATGCATTTTATATCCATTATGCGCTGAGATGCTAGCAGCTAATTCCCAATTACCATAATGAGCACTAAGAAATACAATGCCTTTACCTTTTTTCAGCGCATCAGTAACCCTCTGCATATTACAGACACTGGTATGTTTGCCAAAAAACTTATCACTCATTCTCGGCATTAAAAAAAGCTCAACAAAGCTTAGCCCAAAATTCTTAAAAATAGTCTTTGTTATTTTTTCTCTACGCTTATAACTCATACTCGCGCCAAAAGCAGCTTTTAAGTTATTATTACAAACTTTCCTTCTTTTGCTTGAAAAAACATAAATTAACCTACCAACCAGAACTCCAAAACTCAGCACTACCTTAATCGGCAATAGCCTGGTCATTAGAATAATCAGACTAAGTGGTAAATATAGAAGATAATCGAGCAGCGAATCCTTCTTCATTTTCCTCCAAAATAATTCGTATTTTCAACACTAATATCTTCAAATTAAACCTAGCAAATTCATCTTGCTTTAAAACAAGTTTCAACCTCGGTTCATCCTTAGCTGTAGTAACAAGCAAGGAAATCCCCGTTGACATACAATCGGATAAAATATCTTTTATCTGTTCCAGCCTAAAATTATAATGATCTGGAAAATAAAATTTCAAACTAATCTCCGCGCCCAAAGACTCAAGCATATTATTAAAATTATCCGGGTGAGAAATACCGCAAATAATAGCAATTTTTTTATCACGGATACTGTTAAGACTTTGCTGTTCATTAGAATAAAAATCATAAAAAAATTCCGGAACATGCTTGCTTTTACATATTAAAGCGTTACGATTATGCTTGCGCAGGACATCTAGAGTATTAGAGATATCACTATCGGGATTTGAACAATGGGTTAAAATAAAAATATCCGCGCGCTTTAAATAAGAAAAAGGTAACCGCATTATTCCCCTGGGAATAATATAACCATTGCCAAATGGATTCAAACAATTAACACAGACAATATCCATTTTTTTCTCAATCGCGCAATTCTGAAACGCATCATCGAGGATAACAACACTATCATCACTGTTTTTTTTCAAGGTGATGATTGCCTGTTTTCGGTTTTTGCTAATGATTATATTAGCTTCTGGCAACTGTTTTGTAAGCATCAAAGGCTCATCAGCCACTAATCCTAATTCTGAATCCATAGATTTATAACCACTACTGATAATCGTAACTTTTTGTTTTCTCTTCAGTAAAAATTCAGCAATCAACGCAACCAACGGAGTCTTGCCCGTCCCCCCGACAGTAATATTACCAACACTGATCACCTTTAAGCCAGACTTATAAACCGAAAAAAAACCCCACTGATAAAAATACAATCTAATAATCAGTATCAATTTATAAACAACTGAAAAAACAAAAAGCATGCTCGTTAAAAATACTTCAAGCAAAGTTTTGTTTTTTTTAACAGTTATACATTGCAGATATTTATTTAATTTTTCTTTTTTAGATAATCCAACCATTCTTTTATCTTCTTCTCATAGCCTATAGAACCTGGTTCATAATAAATTTTACTCTGCGGCATATATTCCTGTTTTACATAATGATTTTCACCATCATGCGCGTACTGATATTCTTTTCCTCTATTCAAAGTCTCTGCTCCTTTATACGACGCATCCTTTAAATGTATTGGCACCTCTTGAGCAACATAATCTGCCACATCCTTTAAAGCTGATTCCAGCCCCAGATAAGCCGCATTACTTTTTGGCGCACAAGCTACATAAACAGTTGCCTGCGCCAATGGAATGCGGCCTTCCGGCATACCAAGAACTTCCACTGCCTGAAAAGCGGCATTAGCAATCTCCAAAGCTCTAGGATCAGCATTACCCACATCTTCACTAGCGCAAATTAAAATCCTCCGAGCAATAAACCGCGGGTCTTCACCAGCATAAATCATTTTAGCCAGCCAGTATAAAGCAGCATCCGGATCAGTACCCCGCATGCTTTTTATGAATGCGGATATTGTATCATAATGATCATCGCCATTGCGGTCATATCTTACAATTTTCTTTTGAATTGACTCCTGAGCAACTTCGACCGTAAAATGAATTTTCTGATCAGCGCTTTGCGGAGTAGTCAAAACTCCCACCTCAAGAGCATTAAGCGCTCGTCTGGCATCACCATCACTGTATAAACATAAATGTTTTAAAGCCTGATCTTCGACAATTAAAGGCATGTTGCCGAACCCGGTTTGTTTATCGGCAATTGCCCGTTTGAGAATTAAAAATAAATCCTCATGATTATGCGGTTTAAATTCAAAAATGTGCGAACGGGAAACAAGCGCAGGCACAATATAGAAAAAGGGATTATGCGTAGTAGCGCCAATAAGAATCACATTGCCCAATTCCACATCATTAAGCAAAACATCCTGCTGAGCTTTGTTAAAACGATGAATTTCATCAATAAACAGAATGGTTTTTTTTCCAGTAGCGGTTTTTAGCTTCTTGGCCATTGCCAGCTCAGATTTTACTTCTTTCACCCCAGCCGCAGCCGCATGCACAGAAACAAAATTAGAATTAGTCAGAGTGCTGATTAAAAAACTCAACGCGCTTTTTCCAGTACCAGAAGCTCCGTATAGGATAAGTGATCTGATCTTGTCTGAATCAATCAGACGGCGTAATAGTTTTCCTTCAGCTAAGAGATGTTTTTGCCCGACAAAATCGTCCAATGTTTTTGGACACATTCGTAGAGCAAGGGGAGCATCTTTTGATATATTTCTTGGATTATCCAGGCTTTTGCCATTAAAAAGATCGTTTTTATCTTGCATAATTTTCAGGAAAATTTTAAAGGATAAAAAAATTCCCCACTTTGCCGTGAGTACCTGGCAACTATTGAACCTAGTTTCCTAGGTGGGTACCCTCTCAACTGACTCACAAGTCAGCCGAAGTTAGGTTCCCTTTAATCATTTATTGGTTCATAAAATTACCAGGTGCCACAAGCATGGCAGGGAAATTTAGTACTTAGTTTAATATAACATAAAAATATCGGATAATCAAGAAAAAAACAGCCAATCTAATCACCAATCTAATCAGATAAAATAAAAAATCAACTATTCATTATCCTCTTTTGTTTGCTCAGGCAAATGTTCCTGAAAAATTTCAATCCTGTTCCTTCCATTAGCCTTTGCTTTATACAGCGCGATATCCGCTTTTTTAATCAAATCCTCATAAACCATATCCAAAGAAGAACAAGTGCCAACGCCTAAGCTTAATGTGACTATTTTATGATTTGGCGAACCTTCATGCGCTACAGATAATTTCACAATATTCTGCCGCATTTTCTCCGCAACATGAGCAGCTCCATCAATATCAGTGTGCGGAAGAATCAAAATAAACTCCTCGCCGCCATAACGCGCGCAAAAATCAGCCGGGCGATTCAATGTCTGCTCAATCACCTTGGCCACAATCTGTAAACATTCATCTCCCCGCTTATGCCCATAAGTATCATTATATGCTTTAAAATTATCAATATCACACATGAGAATTGAAAGTTTAGAACCTTCACGTTTGCTGCGATTAAATTCCTGGATAATATGCATAGTAAAATCACGCCGATTGGGAATTTGAGTCAAAGGATCAGTGACTGACTGTTTGCGTAATTCACGATAAGCTTTATCCAGTTTTCCCACAAAAACAACAATAATAAATACCCCGCATATTCCAATAGCAATATACCCCAAAGCCAGCGGCATTATTTTAAACGGAGTAATTGAAGATAAAATAACGCTTATCCCACCCCTAATATCATCCACCTGATATCCCTGCTCTACATGACAAACCAAACATTCACTCTTGGTTATTAATGGAGCCATGTAAATAAAATGATTACCTGATTCATCTTTAATCAGCACTCCTACTTCTTGAGCATTGTTTTTAAATAATTTAAGCGCTTTTTGTTCCCATTCAGTTGGTTTATTTTCCGGACGAATAGGATTAAGACTGGTAATCCTGAATTTCGGGCCGTGGCTTTTGCTAGATATCTCGGACAACTGACGAGTCATATAAGCCGGATTAATTTGGGTTAATTTTAATCCAGTTTCCGCAGTAATATCGCGGTGCGGAGAAATTATATAAGGATTAGGTTGAGTTTTATCAGTAATCGGAACATAAACCCAGTCGTGACCAGAATTCCACTCCCGAGTGATTACGATTTCCTGAAAAATAACCCTGGCGGTTTGCATCAAAGTCTGAGTTTTTTCTTTAATCGCGCCAGAAAGATTGATAGAAAAAGCAATCGCGATTAAAAGCACCCACACTATAACAATTATCGTCACATCTCTTTTGGTATCGATTATAGTTTTACGTTCTGATTCTTTAATCCATGAGGGAATATCAATTTTTGACATAAACTATTGTTCTCATATTAGACCAGGAAAATTAAATCTATTCCATTATCCATTCAATTGTATCTGCTAAAATATCATTAAATTCATTAGGTCTTTCCATCATCAAAAAATGCCCTGTTTTCGGCATAATCACCGCGTTAAAACTGAGCATATGCCTTCGATTTGCGTCATAATCAATTGGCCATAAATCCGCGCTGATTATTCTTACCGGCAGTCTTACCTGCTTGAATATTCCCGCGGCATCACCGCTGACAAACTCCCCTAAATATTCGCTAATTGCGCTTATGCCCGGAACACTCGGGGCGGCGGACATATCTGACGCCACCCAATCAACCAGTGCAGGGTCAGTGCCCGGCTGAAACATGCTGAGCACAAAACCCGCAGCCTGTTTTTGAAAATCTTTTTTGAATGACCCAATCAATGCTTCTAATTCCTCCGCTGTATACCTATTTTCCACATTATGCAAAGTATCTACACCAATAAGCCCAACAACTTTCTGCGGAAGTTTTTTTGCTGCATGCGCAATAACCGCGCCGCCCATTGAATGTCCAATAAGAATTACTTTCTTGGCCCCTATTTTATTTATAACTGCCGCAACGTCATCCCCAAATAAATCCATTGTATATTTTTTCCGCTCAGATCCTGAATGTCCATGTCCAGCTAAATCAATTGTAACAACTTTATATTTAGAAATAAATGCCGGCACTTGTAAATCCCAATAACGGCTATCACAACTCCAGCCATGAACAAAAACTAGACAAGTATCAGCCTTACCATAAACAGAATAGGAAATAGGCGTATTATCAGTTGAATAAGCTATCAGGCCCTTGCGACTGTTTTCTGGTTTTGAACAGCCGATTATTAAAATAAAACTTAATAATATTAGAATATATTTAAAATATTTTTTTAGCATAATATTATTCCTTTAAATTAGACTGCAAAGATAAAGCAACCAAGGGATTTACTGCCCCAGCCGGCAGATTAAGTTTTTGCGCAAGTTTAGCGCAAAGCTGCATAGGGTTTAAATCAGACTCCCGCGCTATTTGCCTAACCACATTATGAATTATCTTTAAATAATCCAATGATCCATCCATTGTTTGATAAATTTTTTCGCCAAATTCAGGATCAGCCCATGAGCTAAGTAAGATTGACAAATTCTTAATCTGTCTTAATTTATCAACTGTATCATCAGATTCCGCTTAATTTTTATACCAATTTTCTAATCTTACCTCAATCGATTTATCCACACTTACTAATGCGCGAAACCCTTCTAGGTCACTATATCCGTCCGGACCTTTATAATGATAAGGGAAAACAACTTTTGGTTTAAATTCAAGCACAGCTGATGCTGCCTGCTCTACAGTCATAGTATACGGCAGATTCATGCAAATAAACGCGTAATCAATATTTTTCAGCTGACGCATTTCCGGAATATCTTCAGTATCTCCGGTAATGTAAATTCTTTTTCCCAGCAAAGTAATAATATACCCATTACCCTTGGCTTTTTGATGAAACTGCAGCCGATCCGCTGTGGTATTATACATTGGCACAGCCTGTACCAGAATCTGTTTAAATTCCCGCTGTTCCAGATTAGTAAGCACAGCACCAAAACCCAGCTGTTTGATTACATCTTCAGGTCCGAGAATTAGAGTGTTTTCCTGTTTAAGCTGATTAACCAGCTTAGAATCCAAATGATCCTGATGACTATGCGTTATTAAAATCATATCCGGAGCAGGATATTCGCGATACTGTCCGACATCACCCACGGGATCAATATAAATAATTGCCGCAGCCGAGTTAATTATGAACGAAGCATGATTTATCGGAATAAAATCAACATCTAAATCTTTCGCCAGAATGAATTCCGGCTTAAACATGAAAAATCCCATCACAAGAAAAAACAAAAACACTGTTTTGAAAAATTTCATTTACCCCCCCTAATTAAACTATTAGCACAGATCAACGCATCCGACTTTCAATATCCAATAATTTAATTTCCATTTGATCGATTTGCAAACTCATTCTTTTAATAATTTTCAGCACTGACGTGACCAGTGCTAATGTCAGACAAACAATCGGAACAATAAATGACAACATTATTAAATTCATAATATCTCTCCATTTTAATTCAGATTTCATTCATTAATTCATTCTAAAACTTAGTTAAGAATTATTTTTATGATTCAAGCTTATAAGATTCTCATTAATTTTAAAAATCAACATAATAAGTTCACAATATAATCTTAAAGTTAATGGCCAAACCACGATCAAAGTCACAGCAGTCATGATATTGCTTTGTCCCAGTCTCAGTTCATTAACCAAACCATACATTTTAAACAGCCATACGCTTATCCCCATCCAAAATAAAATCTGCACAATAATCGGAGTAACTAATTTCTTAAAACAGAGAAAATCCCTCATAACTATCCTTTCTTTTTTATTTAACTAACCAATTAAATACCATAACTTGATTTTTTAATAATCGGGATTTCTGACGCATATTCGCGTAAGAATCCCGGAATTTTCCTAAGCTTGCGTTTTAAGATATCATCGACCATTAAATTTGCTAATTCCGTCTTTTCCTTGTCCGATCTCGGCTGTAACTTTATTATATACATAAACAGCAATTCTGCCAGTCTATTTAGCGATATTTGATACGTTGATTGAGTCTGGTTATAAGCCCATTCACAAAAGCCAAAAAAACCTTTAAACACATCACCCTCTGGCCAAAGCAGCTTAATACTATTAGAAAAGTTACCGCTATTATAAGTTATTTCCCAAAAACGAGCCATGCGTTTTAATTTCTGAATTTGCTCATAAGAAATTAAATCGTTTTTTAAGATATCATAAGGCGGCAGATCAGAATAAACCATGCCATGGATTTGATCATGCCGCGAAATTGTAGTTCCTGAAAGTTTTTTCAGCACACCCAGCTGAATTTTAGAACTGATAATTGAAACTAATTTATTCAGATCATCCGCAAAGCTCTGGATAGTTTGACCTGGCAGTCCAACAATTAAGTCAACATGCAAATGGGCATTAGTCCGCGTTTCCAGAAAAACTAAATTTTTCTCAATCTTTTCCATATTCAGATTTCTTTTAATATTCTGAGCTACCTGAGGATTTAGAGTTTGGATGCCAACTTCCAGCTGCAGCGCTTTAGCCGGAAACAGTCTGATTTTTTGTTTAAAATCTTCGGGAAAATGCTCTGGAATAATTTCAAAATGCGCAAAATAAGGCATTGGCTTATTTAAGAAAAAATCAAGGATCCGATTAGTTACTTTAATATCCAAATTAAAGGTACGGTCGACAAATTTAAAAGAACGACAACCCCTTTGCCATAATTTATCCAGCTCAGCCAAAACCTTATCCAAATTAAAATATCTTACTTGCTTATCTATTGACGACAGGCAAAACTCGCAGTTAAAAGCGCATCCGCGCGATGCTTCGACATAAATTATTCTATTCTTAATATCGTCTTCAGTATAGTATGCATACGGCAGTTTAATTTGCTCAAGATCAACTGCTTGAGGTGAAAATATCCGATTACTCGGTCTATTATTATTTAGCAATTCCTTGGCTAAATTGTAAAATGCGATTTCGCCTTCACCCTGAATAATATAATCTGCCCGGCTAAAGTCAACTCGAAACGGCTGATAACTAACTTCTGGTCCGCCAAGAATAATAAATATCTCGGGATAAACCTTTTTAACAATTTCAATCACAGCAAATGACTCAAGCGCGTTCCAGATATAAATCCCTAAACATAAAAGCTTGGGTTTTAAAACCAGAATCTGCTCGGCGATCTGCTGGGGATTGTCTGATATGTCATACTCTTGAATAATCGCTAAATCCTGGAGCTCTTGCAGATTAGCATACAAATACCTTAAAGCAGCCGAAGAATGAGTATATCTGGCATTGATTGTGGCAAGAACAATATTTTTCATCTAGGCATCTAACCATATCATTTTGATTCTATTATTTCCCATGCTTTTCTTCTTGATTAATATACTTTTTTGAATTTCTAAAAGTTATGCTAAATACCATAAACAAGCCCAGCAAAAGAAATGTTTCGATTAATACTTTATGTTCAGAATTACTATAAATCATCAAAGCGCCGATGAAAAACACAATGCCCAAAACCATAACATTACCTCCGACAAAAGAAGCAAAGCCGATTTTATCTTTAATCCTTTTATCATTCTTACAAACTCCGGCAACCAAATAAATCATTTTCTTGTATTTTATCAGGTAGCCCAGAGTCGCCAGAATTAAACCTAGTGATCCTAAAACAGTATATGCAACTTGTATTTTATCCATACCTGTCTCCTTATTTATCTTACTTGACAATCTTCTGATTAGGCTTATACACTGGTCCAGGCAAACTTGTTAATCAAATAATTCATTTCTTAACTGCGCAGAAAAATTCAAAACAATAATTTCAACTAAAATCAACATCCCGATTGCCAGCATCATTGGATCAAGAAAGTACTCCAAACCAGAAATTTTTATTGGTTCTACAGGCTTAAACCAATAATAGACATGCCTTAATTATTTCTTCTGCCCATGATTCTTAATATCCGGATAAACAGATTTATAATATCAATGTACAATGATGCCGCGCTATCTACGGCATTATCCAGAGTTTTTGGAATACTATTGGCTCTGGCCCAGTCAAAGCCAATATAACCGCAGAAAATCAGGACAACAACATAATCTAAAAAACCATGATGCATTTTAAAGATAAAAACCTCAATCAACTCAATAATTATCACGGCAAACAAAGCAATAGTCAACCCGCCAATAATCTTTCTAAAAAAAGCCGGAAACAGCGTACCCAAAAGCATCATAAAAGCAGTTACCATCCCGGTAACCCTGATCGCTTCCTGAACAATCAGCGGATCATACTGAGAAACTATCAAATTAATCACAAAGCCAAAAGGAATTACGACAAAGTTATAGCCCAGAAAACTAATTAAAGGATTATCCGATGATTTAAACATCGATATGCCCAGAAAACAACTGCCCAGATATCCGATAAAAAATAAAATCGGATTTATTTGGGCAATAGACTGATACGCGATATTTTTAACAATCAGATAATTAATAAAAAAACCCCAGCATAATACCAAACCAATTACCAGATTGTATATATTCGCGCTGATTGTCGGTCCGGATGAAGTGCTCTCATCCCGATTAAAAACATTATTTAAATTCATTATTATTCCCTTTCTTATTTTTTCTATTCAGCTATTTTTACCCCTG
>JAHITE010000074.1 GCA_018817585.1 Candidatus Omnitrophota bacterium | reverse complement strand
TTTGGCTGCCCCGCATGGACTTGAACCATGAACAAATGATCCAGAATCATCCGTGTTGCCAATTACACCACGGGGCAGTAAATCTATTTATTTTATTGTATCACGAAGGATAAGCCGCAATCCTTTCTTCCCTTGTGTTGTCTTAAGATATTTCTCTCTTCGCCGCGCGTCTACTTCTGATACAAACTTTTCGTAATATATCAAATCAAGCGATTTATAACGCTTAGTTGTGTGCACTTTCCCTGATCTATGTTCCTTAATCCTTCTTTCTATATCTGAGGTGAATCCGATATAAAATTTACTCTCTTCTTTACTCCATAAAACATATACGGCATATATTATCATCTTTTTTGCCAATTACCCCAAACCAGAACAAGTTCGGTTTAGGGCCATGAATCGAGCTACGCTCTGGTTCATGGCACCACGGGGCAGTAAATTTATCTATCAAATAATAGCAGAGTTAATTACATTTGTCAAATGTCGAATTCTTTTGCTTTTAATTTCTTTACTACCTTTAAAATCCTGGAAATAGATTTTTCTTTGCCTAAAAATTCAATGATTTCAAATATCCCCGGACTAACAGGCCCTCCGGTTAAAGCCACCCGCACAGGATGGATCATCTCTCCGGCATTGATCCCCAAAGCATTGACCAAAACCCGGACATTTGTTTCTATTTGCTGTTTATCAAAAGGATTGCTTTTTTCTAAAGCCTGGGCAAATTTTTCCAGATAATCACAGGTATTATCGATCTTTAAAAATTTATCCACAGCTTCTTGTTCATATTCTATTTCATCTGTAAAGAAGAAACCGGCTAATTTGGGGAAATGAGCTAAAGTCGGCAGCCGGGTTTTATACAGCTCAATCAAGCCAGTTAGCCATTTTCGATCATAATTATCATTGATATAACCCTTCTCCCGCAAAACAGGAATAATCATTTGCGTCAGCTTATCAATATCCATGTCTTTGATGTATTGTCCATTAACCCAGTTTAAACGGGTCATATCAAAAATGGCCGCGGTTTTATTCACTCGTTTTAAAGAAAATTCTTTGACCAAGGTTTTTAGGCTGAACATTTCTTTATCAGTACCCGGATTCCAACCAAGCAAAGCAAGGTAATTAATCACTGCTTCCGGCAAATAACCTTGATTGCGATATTCGGTAATTGCCGTTGCGCCATGACGCTTGGACATACGCGAGCCGTCTTCCCCATGAATCATCGGAATATGCACAAATTTTGGAGGTTTAAGCCCCAGGGCTTCATAAAGCATTATTTGCTTTGGTGTATTGGCAATATGATCATCCCCCCTGATAATATGCGTCATTTCCATCAAGGCATCATCAACCACACAGCAGAAATTATAAGCCGGGCTTCCATCTGACTTCATCAGCACCTGATCTTTTAATTGCTCAGTACCAATCGTAATTTCACCACGCAAAACATCAAAGAACTTTATCTGCGCGTTTTCCGGAATGCGATAAATAATTGCCTCGCCGTCTTTATAGGCTTTGCCGCAATCCAGCAGTTTTTTCGCGTATTCTTGATAAATAGCAAAGCGCTCACTTTGATAATATAATTCATCCCAATCCAAACCCAGCCATTTCAAACTATCTAAAATTTCATCCAGATATTTTTTCTCTGAGCGAACCTGATCAGTATCTTCAATTCTAAGAATAAACTTTCCATTAGTAGAACGAGCATACAACCAGTTAAATAAACAAGTCCGCGCACCGCCGATATGTAAAAACCCAGTCGGTGAGGGAGCAAAACGAACTACAGGCATAATTTATAATCCTTGTTTAGGGTTATGAGTTAATAGTTATGAGTGACAAATTACTAAAAATTACAAATGGTTACGTTTTACCATAAACCATTAGCCATTGACCATCAGCTATTTTATGACCAACGAAGTGTAAAATTGTTTTACTGAATCAGCGATCCCCTGAGCGCTTAAGCCGCATTGGCTAAGCAATTGATCGCGTTTTCCGTGTTTTAAAAATTTATCCGGCAAACCCAGTATTTTTATTGGGCAATGTTCAGTTAAATTATTTTGAATAAATTCCGATACAGCACTGCCAAATCCGCCGCTGATTACTCCGTCTTCGACGGTAATTATTGCCTTAAATTCTCTGGCTTTTTGGCTGATCAAATCCTGATCTAAAGGTTTTACAAACCGCGCGTCCACAACCTCGGCATAAATATCCCGCGTCTCAAGAATTTTCGCGGCCTCAAAAGCTAAAGCCACCATACTGCCCAAAGCGAAAATTGAAACATCCTTGCCTTCGCGAATAATCCGCGATTTACCCAAAGGAATAAATGAATTGCTTTTTTTAAGTCCCATATCCGGCACGCAATCCTTAGGATAACGAATCGCGCAAGGCGGCTTAAGCGACATCGCCAAAGTCAATAAACGTTCAAATTCATCTTTATCCGAAGGGGCCATAACCACCATATTCGGAATCAGCCGCAGATAAGCAATATCAAAAATCCCATTATGCGTTGGCCCGTCATCAGGAACAATTCCCGCCCGGTCAATGGCAAATACTACCGGCAGTTTTTGCAAACAAACATCATGAATGATTTGATCAAAACTTCTCTGTAAAAAAGTCGAATAAATCGCCACAACCGGCTTAAAACCGCCTCGAGCAAGCCCGGCAGCAAATCCTACGGCATGCTCTTCGGCAATTCCGGTATCAAAAAATCGATGCGGATATTTCTCGCCAAAAGCTTCAAATCCAGTGCCCCCGGGCATGGCCGCGGTAATTGCCACTATTTTTTCGTTTTTCTCACCTAATTCCAGCATTTTATCCTGAAAAACTTCTGTATATGACTTCCCTGTGGACTTTTTCATTATCCCTGAACAAATTTCAAATTTTCCCGCGCTATGAAATTTAGATGGAGCATTTTCCGCGTGCTCATAACCTTTGCCTTTTTTAGTTAACAAATGAATCAACACCGGCTCATCTAAATTTGAAGCGTTTTTAAACATCTCAATCATTGCCGGAATATCCTGTCCACTCATCGGACCAAAATATCTAAACCCTAATTCTTCAAACCATAAACCCGGCACCAACATTTTAATTAATCCCATTTCTAGTTTCTTGGCAGCACGTAAAGTCCTAAACCCAAACCAAGGGACTCTTTTTAATAATTTTTCCACATCCTGACGAATCCGATTATACAAAGGACTGCTGACTATCCGATTTAAATAACTGCTCAATGCCCCAATACTCGGAGAAATACTATGTTCATTATCATTTAAAATAACCATTAATTTTTTATTAAGATGACCGGTATGGTTTAAAGCTTCAAAAGCCATACCATTAGCCAAAGAAGCATCGCCGATAACTACAGCTATTTTTCTTTCTTCTAATTTTTTAATTTCCCTATTCTTGATATCCCGGGCGCAAGCAAGCCCTAATGCCCAGGAAATAGAAGTTGAGCTATGGCCTACCGTAAAATAATCATACGTAGGATTTTCATCAATATCCGGAAAACCACTCAAGCCGCCTGGCTGGCGTAAAGTTGTAAAATCATTTTTTCGACCTGTAATAATCTTATGCGTATAGGCTTGATGCCCCACATCAAAAAGAATAACATCCTGCGGCATATCCAAGCAATAATGTAATGCCAGAGTCAGCTCAATTGTTCCCAGATTGCTGGCTAAATGACCGCCGGTTTTGGCAACAGTATCAATTATTAAATGCCTGATTTCAACAGCCAGAGCCTGCAGTTCTTTGATTGAAAGCTTTTTAAGATCATGCGGGCGATGCACCTTGTCTAATATTTTTGTCATAAATCTATCCCTTGTTTTATTCAGCTTCTAATTTCTGCTCATCAAAACTTTCTAACTCTAGTTTTTTTCCGTCTTTTTTAACCAAAATATCAACTTTTTTCTTTGCTTCTTGGAGTTTTTTATTACAAACAGCAATTAATTTCATGCCCTCTTCATAGTTTTTAAGCGAAACATCCAAAGATATATCTTCAGATTCTAAATCCTCAGCAATTTTCTCCAGGTTTTTTAATGCTTGTTCAAACGAAAGTTCTTTCATTTTCGACATTCCTCCACTTGACTTATAATAACACCTTTATCTAATTTTGTCTCTAACATATCTCCTTTTTTTAAGCCCTGAACACTTTTAAGCGCTTTTTTCTCAGAGCATAAATAAGTAACACTATAGCCGCGTGATAATATAGCTAAAGGATTAAGATTCAGCAGTCTGGCGCTAATCTGCGCTAAGTGAGATTGCTTTGTCTTTAACAACCGTGACATTCCTGATTCTAGATTGGTTAATGTCTTAAATCGCGTATTTTTCGCGTCCAACACATTTAAAATCCCGATTTTCAGTCTTTTATCCAAATTATCCAAATTCTGCTGATATTGTTCCACAATCACCTGTGGCCGACGCAAAGCATAACTTTTCATTAAATGCGAAAAACGCATTTGCCCTAATTTGAGTTTCTGGACAACTGCTTCAGTTAACCTTTTAGCCATAGACTCAACCGCTAAAACTAATTGTTCTTTTTCCTGTACCACTAATTCCGCGGCAGCGGAAGGTGTCGGCGCGCGCAAATCAGCGACAAAATCACAAATTGTAAAATCAATTTCATGGCCAACCGCTGAGATTATCGGAATTTGGGAATTATATACGGCTCTGGCCACAGGCTCTTCATTAAAAGCCCATAAATCCTCTAAACTTCCGCCCCCCCGGCCGACAATAATCACATCAATATCTTTAAATGAATTTAATTCTTCAATTGCCTGAGCAATATCCAATGCCGCGGTTTTCCCCTGAACCAGACAAGGTCTAATAATAATATGCACATTGGCATAACGCCGATTAATTACCTGCAGGATATCTCTTATTGCCGCGCCAGTGGAAGAGGTAACAATGCCGATTTTCCTGGGTAAAAACGGCATTACCCGCTTATGAGCAGGATCAAACAAGCCCTCTGCCGCTAATTTTTTCTTTAGCTGTTCATAAGCAAGCTGTAAAGAGCCTTTGCCCAATGGCTCTACGCTATTAACATAAAGCTGATATTGGCCGCTTTGATCATATAAACTGATTCTGCCGGAACAAACACATTCCATACCTTCTTCCAGCTTAAAATCAAGCCGCATGCTGGCGTTTTTAAAAAAAACACATTTTAGCTGGGCTTTTTCATCTTTCAAGGTAAAGTACATATGCCCGGATTGGGGAATGCGCAGGGTCGAAACCTCGCCCTTTATCCAAACCTGAGGAAAACTATCTTCTAAAATTTCCCGAATATTCCGGGTAATTTCCGCGACTGTATAAATTGTTTTTTCTTTAAATAAATCCTGCATACGCATAATTCCAAAATCCAAATTCCAAAATCCCAACAAATCCACTATTCGAATTACTACGAATAAATCACAAATCTTTAAATTTTGCTTTCATTTGACATTTGCTCATTTGGCATTTAAGTAACTTTTACTAGTTACTTACCTGCCACTTTAAAAACCCTTCAAGAAAATCATCAAGCTTTCCATCCATTACAACCGGAACATTCCCGGTTTCAACTCCCGTGCGATGATCTTTGATCATTGAATAAGGATGCATAACATAAGAGCGGATCTGACTGCCCCATTCTATTTTTTTCTTCAGAGCATTATGTTTATCTGCCTCTGCCTGGCGCTGTTTTAATTCCAATTCATAAAGCTTTGACTTTAACATTTTCATAGCCATGGCTTTATTTTTTATCTGCGAGCGCTCATTCTGGCATTGCACAACTATATTTGTCGGTAAATGGGTTATTCGCACCGCGGAGTCAGTGGTATTAACATGCTGTCCGCCGGCGCCGCCAGCCCGGCAAACATCTACGCGCAAATCATCTTCATTGATTTCAATATTTATATCTTGATCCACCTCAGGAATGACTTCCACGGAAACAAAAGATGTATGCCGGCGTTTATTTGAATCAAACGGAGATATTCTCACCAATCTGTGTACACCATTTTCTCCTTTTAATTTCCCATAAACAAATATCCCTTTGATCAAAATAGTCACGCTTTTAACCCCGGCTTCTTCTCCTGGTAAAAAGTCAATAGTATCAGCACTAAACCGATTATTTTCCGCCCAGCGGGTATACATCCGCAAAAGCATACTTGCCCAATCACAAGACTCTGTGCCTCCGGCCCCGGCATGAATACTTAAAAAAGCATTCGCTTGATCATCTTGGCCAGACAGAAGTAAGTTTATTTCCAGATTATCGATTGATTTTTCCAATTCGGAAAGTTCGGTTTTGATTTGCTTTAGCGTATCAGTATCATCAGCTTCTACAAGTTCTAATAATTCTCCGATATTTTTTACATCTAATTCGACTTTTTGGATAGGGTCTGCTTGACGTTTTAGCAGTTTTAAATCTTTTATAATTATATTCGCTTTTTCCTGATCATTCCAGAAATCAGAAACAGCCATTTTTTCTTCTAATACTTTAATTTTAGATAACTTTGAAGCCAGGTCAAAGATACCCCCTAAGTTGCTCAAACTTTTTTATAATTATCGCGTATTTCTCATTCAATTCTTCATGCATACTAAAAAATCCTTATGTTTTTTCCCTATCGCCTTGCTTTCAGCAAGTCTGTTCCTTTTCCTTCTGCAGGATGTCCTCTTGCCCATAAGGGAAAACAAACTTTTCCCTTATAATCCCTTTGTTTTCAAATCCCACCCCTTGAAAAATTTTGGTGCCGAAGGTGGGATTTGAACCCACACGTCCTTGCGGACACATGGCCCTGAACCATGCGCGTCTGCCAGTTCCACCACTTCGGCGTACAGGTTTTATATTGTACTATTCAATCAAAAAATTTGCAAATTAAAATTTTACAGGAAACAGACCAATCAAACGACTTTTAGGAGTTTTTTTACTCATCCTAATACTTAAACTTAATTATTATTGATATTACAGATTATTCAAAATATCCAGGCTTATTATAATATTAGTTTGGCAAAAATGATATTTCTGTACTAAGAAAAATGTCCTGCAGCACAATTCCCTTTACAACTACCAAGTCCTGAACAGAGATTTCACTTATCTTGCAGACAATGTTCTTTTCTTTAAGGCGATTGGATATTATTGTCTTTGGCTGAACTTTTACATTAACTTGTTTATTAATATACGGCAGATGGACTTCAAGGCTATCCGCACTGACACTCATAACAATTCCGCTTAATTCAAACGGAGGATTATAATCAGCAGCCAAAGCATTACTCGCGTAAAAACAGCTAAAAACCATAAACAAACTGATGATTATTTTTTTAAACATATTAACCGAATTTATATACCTTTCTAATTGGCTCTTGAACCGTCCAGGTACAAGCCAAGCCTTTAGGAAATACCACTAGATCTCCGGCTCCAAAACTAACTTCCCGCTCAGCGGTTTTAACTTTTACTTTACCTTCAAACACATAAGCAGTCTCGCGATCGGAATAAGTCCAATCAAATGTGCTTTTTTCACATTCCCAAGTATTCCAGTTTTTTATCCCGAGTTTATCCAGCTCCTGGCTTGTCGGTTTTCTAACTTCAATCTTCATAATTTACCTCCCTGAATCAATTATTTCTAGAATCTTTTAATTATTATATTATACAACTTACTCGCGTAAAAAATCCAGAAAATTAGATAATTGAACAAATACTTGCCGGATACACTGTCCAATCACCAAATCTTTGATTGATTTTATCCAGCGCGTTACAAATCTGATAGCGTTTTTGGGCATCAGCCAATAAAAAATTGTTTGTTGCCGGCATAAAGTTCTTCACACTTATTCCCAAAGCCCTAACCTCAACATTTCTCGTGTTTAATTTATCCAGTAAAAATATTGCGCGTTTAAAAATCTGTTTTGAATCATTATTATATTCTTTAAAATTCTTTTCTCCCGCGATAAATTTCATGTCCGGTTTTCGTAAATAAATATGCACGGTATTTGCTTGCAAATTATGTCCGCGCAGTCTAAACCCAACCATCTCCGCTAATAATTGTATCCAGGCTTCTATTTCCGATCGAGTATAAATATTTTGAACCAGAGTATAAGAATGACTGATTGATTTTGGGTCTTTGGGTTTTTGATTTATCCAATTAATTTTTTCATCATCAGCAATAAGCTCAGGATGCGCAAGCGCGTACATCCATAATCCGATTTTACCAAATCTTTGCTCATAAAAATCCGCGGGGAATTTCCGCATATCGGAGAAAGAGAATATGGACAAATCATGCAATTTAGCGGTTAAGCTCCCGCCAATTCCTGGGATTTTCTGAATCGGCAAATCCTTTAAAACAAAAGTAATATCTTCTCTGGGCATAATCATCATCCCGTCAGGCTTTTTAAGTTTCGACGCGATCTTCGACATCAAGCGGTTTACAGATATGCCCACAGACCCGGTGATCGAAAATCGCCGCACAATTTCCTGCTTGATCCGCATCCCCAGGTCAAGATATGAGCCAAACATTTTATCCAAACCAGTAATATCCAGATAAAATTCATCTACTGAGGCCTGTTCAATTCGCGGTGAGTAATTTTTAAGCATGCCGGCGATTTGATTGGATACATACAAATATTTAGCAGAATCAGCACTAACAAATTCAGCATCCGGACATATCCTCAATGCCTGCTGAGTACTCATCCCTGAATCTATGCCCAGCGCTTTTGCTTCATAAGAAGCCGCGCAAACAACCGTGCGCTGTTTATCTGCCCGGCCGCCGACAATTAAGGGTTTACCTTTAAGCCGCGGATTATATGCCTGCTCTACTGACGCGAAAAACGCGTCCATGTCTATATGTAAAATTTTAGGTTCTTTTTTCATGTTAGGACACCAAGTCAATAGCTAATGGTCGATGGTCCATAGTTAAAAGCTATAAACTATACTCTATACGCCATAAGCCATCAATATTCCGGATTCTGCTATTTTTATTTGTCATTTGTAATTTTTCATTAGCCATTAGCTATCAGCCATCGACTCTTAGACTTTTTAGTCTAATTATTCCTCTTCAATTATTTTCCATTTCATTCGTTGCTGGCTAAAGCAAAGGGTATATCGGCTATTATTTGTATCACTGACACTGAATAATTGAAAAACTTCAAGACCCTTCTTATCCTGCCATTTCAAATGTACATCTTTTATAATATGCTTACGGGAATTAATAAAAAACCAAAGTGGAAAAAACCCTCCCTGTTTAAAAGAAACAACTATGTCCACATTCTCACCGGGAAGAGTATCCTCTCGCGGAAGCGGCCTATCCCACCGGGCATTAGGATTAAACATATTGCCTGACCGCGGTAATTACTTTGCCAATGATTTGCGAGCGTTCATTTAAAGCAATTATCGGATAATTTTTATTTGCTGGTTCAAGAAAGAACTTATTCTCGCGGCTCCTTAATGTCTTGACTGTTACTTCGCCATCAATCCGGCAAACCACAACATCTTTATTCTGAGCGCATGGCTGCTTTTTTACCAACACCAGATCCTCCGGCATAATCCCCGCGTCAATCATGCTGTCGCCATGCACGCGTAAAAAAAACAATTCATCTTTTTGCGAAAACAACTTATCCACATTAAAATAATCTTCCACGTTTTCTATTGCTAATACCGGAACCCCCGCGGGCACAATCCCTAATATCGGAATAGTCAGCATTGCTTTTTCTGTTAATTCAATTGCCCGGGATTTTTTTTCTTCTAAAATAAGATAGCCTTTTACGCATAATGCTTTCAGATAATCTCTGACTGTTCCGGTTGAAGAAAATCCAAATTCAGAAGCAATTTCCCGGATCGTTGGCGGTAATCCATTGCGGATTGTTTTACGAATAAACATCAGCACTTCCTGTTGCTTTGTAGTCAGATCCATTTTTATATCCCCCTTTTTTTTATTGTTTTTTCCTAGAAATAATACTACCACACATTTGTGTGGGATGTCAATAAAAAAAGCGCGGATTTATTTTAACAGATGAGTCTTTAGTTTGCAAATAAGGCGGGCTAAGATTAACTGCTGTAAACAATTTAATAAAAACAGTTTATATATAAGATTAAAGAAGCACAGCTATTCCGAAAGATGTTACTTTGAAATTTTCAGTTCCACAGAGATCAACTGCTTAAATGCCTCTTGCTGCCAGGCAAGTGATTGTTCCGGGTTATCATGCAAATCAACATTTGGCGTAACTTTTTCTAATACCCCTAAACCCGCAAGCATAGAATGTAAGCTTAGAAAATTTTCATAACTGATTTTAAATGATAAAATCTGAACATTATCCTGCTCTATTTGTTTAATCTCAATGGCTTTTAACAACTCCAGCCTTTGTTTTACCATCTCGATATCTCTGGGATCTTCCATGCTCAGAATCAAAACCTGATGATTATTCGCTTTAATATACATATTTTGGTCAGGATTATTTAGCCCTTTATCTGTTTTAAATTCCGCACGCGATATGTCAGCTTCAGCAAGTTCAAGAACAGCACTAGCCGGCTCGCTAAGCATTGTTTTTGCCCTTACACTCTCCCGTCTACTAGGCTCATCTTTTAAGACACTGTTTTGTTTTGAAACCAGTATCTCCTCAACACTTTCCATTTTTCCATGATGATTATTCAACTGACCAGTGAAAACAAATACCAGAATTAAGCTCGCCAATAAGGCAAAGCTTTTTATCGGAGGGTTAGAAAAAAACACACTCTTTATACCGATTAAAACCTTATCCCAAAATGGCAAATGATCAAGGCGTTTATTCACATTTCGCGTAAAATCAGCCGGAGGATTAATCGCTTTAATCTTATGCAGCATATTAACCATCTCAGTTATCGACTCAAGAGATTGAGCGCAAGCCGGACAATCCTCAATATGCTTGGTCATAATCAGCTGCTGTTTTTTATCTAATTCATTATCCAGAAATTTTGAAAGTAGTTTTTTGCAATCCTGGCAATCCATATCACATCACTTCCTCAAGAATACTAGCCAACATCCCTCTTGCCCGATGCAGGCGGGATTTCACTGTTCCCAGATTAATTTCGAGGATTTGGCCTATTTCCTCATAAGTTAATTGCTGAATATCACGTAAAATAATAACTTCGCGAAAATCATAATCTAATGAATTCAAAGCGCACTGAATCAATTCATTCAGCTCTTTATCTAAAATACCGCGATCCGCGGCCATGCTCAGATCCGGAATTTCTCTGGACACATAAGTATCATCGGCATTTAAATAAGGCGCGTCCAATGATAAATTACGCTGATTAACTTTAACATTTTTTTTAATCTTATTGCGGCTCAGATTAATTGTTATCCGATAAAGCCAGCTGAAAAATCTTGAGTTAAATTCAAACTGCTTAATTGCCTTAAAAACCCGGACAAATACATCCTGAGCTATTTCATCAGCCTGATGATAGTCACCGAATATCCGAAAAGCAATATTAAAAACCTGGCGATGGTATTTTAGCATTAATTGATTAAAAGCCTGCCGATCCCCTTGTTGAACTTTGAGAATCAACTGTTTTTCCTGTGCTATTTCAGTCTGAGCGGCAATAACATTGATAATAGTGTTTTCTTCACTCACTTTATTAGACAATCTTTCCAGTCAAAAGTTCATTAATTTACTAAAAACTCTCAAATACCCGGTTTTCCCAAAAGTTTAAACATTTTTTTCTTATACGCTTCAACTCCCGGCTGATCAAAAGGATTTACTCCTGAAAGCAATCCTGAGATGGCCGTTGTTTTTTCAAAGAAATAGAACAGCTGGCCTAAATTAAACGCGCTGCGTTTAGGAATGCTGATCATCATGTTCGGGACTTTACCCTCATAATGGGCACTGGCCGTAGCCTCATAGGCCTTATAATTAACATAATCCAGATCTTTGCCTGCCAAGTAATTCAAACCATCGATATCCTCTTTAAGCTTTGGCACATTGATTTTAGCCATTGATTTTTCGACAACAAGAAATGTCTCAAATATATTCCGCTCGCCATCTTGAATTATTTGCCCTAAAGAGTGCAGGTCAGTTGTAAACTCACAAGCAGCGGGAAAAATTCCTTTACCGTCTTTGCCTTCACTTTCCCCAAAAAGCTGTTTCCACCATTCTCCAACAAAATGCAGATTAGGATGAAACCCGGAAAGCATTTCTATTTTTTTCCCTTTTTTATAGAGTATATGTCTTATTCCCGCGTATTTATAAGCCGGGTTTTTCTTTATATCTAAAACATTACATTTTGTTTCAAAATCCTTGGCACCGCTTATCAGTTCGCGGATATTAATCCCCGCGGCCGCGATTGGTAATAAACCCACTGGAGTCAATACGGAAAATCTTCCGCCCACATCATCGGGAATAATAAAAGTCTTATAACCTTCACTTTCCGCCAGCTTGCGCAATGACCCTTTTACCGCGTCAGTAGTTGCTATGATTTTGTCTTTTATATTATTCTTTCCATAGAGTTTTTCCAAATATTGTTTTAAAACACGAAAAACAACTGCTGTTTCTGTTGTAGTTCCGGATTTTGAAATAACATTAATAATAACTCTCTTGTCTTTGACTACTTGCAGCATATCATGCAAATAATCAGCGCTCAAATTCTGCCCGGCGAAATATATCTTAGGTTTTTCAGAGCTTAACTCATTGAAGAAATTAGGCTTAAGAAAGTCAATTGCTGCCTTAGCGCCTAAATAAGACCCGCCAATCCCCAGAACAATAAAAACATCACAATTATCTCTGATTTTTTTCGCTGTTGCTTGAATATCGCTAATCAGGGTAGCGGGGATCCGCGAAGGCAAATCCAGCCAACCGATAAAGTCATTTCCCGGACATTTTTTACTGATTAATTCCTGATGCACCAGTTTAATTGGCTTGGCAACAGCCTTAAGTTCTGCATCCGAAACATATCCCTTACAATTAGTAGTTATTAATTCTATATCTTTCATTAGCTCCTCCATTTTTAAATTAATTAGCTAAGTATTTATAAAGTGTTAAAAGTCTCTAAATTCACGCCGGATAAATAGACCACTTGCTACTGGGTCCAAGAATAGCTTTAAGAAGTAATTTACATCTTTTACGAATCTTCGCGGAACATAAACAATGTCTTCTGACTCAAGAACCAGATTATCGCTTAAATCCGCTAATTTTAAAGCCTTATTCAAATCCAATCTTTTGGGGTCTGGATTCTGCAGCCCGCCTTTTACTAATATTACACTCGGTGTAACCGCGTCTTCTGTAAAGCCGCCGGCTAAACCAACTGCTTCTAAAATTGTCTTACCTTTAGCTAAAGTATAGACCCCCGGACTTCTCACCTGTCCAAGCACAATAACTCTATTTCCGCCAAAAGTATTTACGGAAACAGACACCTGCGGGTATTTTATAAACTCACGTAAGCCTTGAGTTAACATATCACTGAATTCACTGATTGTTTTTCCGGAAGCTTCCAACTCTCCGACTAAAGCAAAGGAAATTAATCCATCCGGTCGAACAATTACATCATCATCAAGATCCGGATTTTGCCACACCTTAATTGCCAGAATATCTCCATTGCCGATTCTATATTTAGCTGGGCTTTTTTGTTTTATATCCAGAGAACTGTCTGCTAAATTCAGGGAATCGTTTTTCAAAGGTAAAATATCTTTTTTTTCTTTCTTTATATCAGAAATTGCCATTTTAAATTCATTTTGAGCCTCATTAAACCTGCCCTGGTTATAAAGAATCAATCCTCTTTTATAGTGCTGATCATTTTCCTTTTCCGTAGCATTCAGGGCTTTTTGAAATTCCTGTTCAGCAAGCTTGAATTCACCTTGTTTGTAATAAATCAGTCCCTTTTTATAATAATCCTGCTTCTCTGTTTTGGTTTTTTCAATTGCTTTTTGAAACTCTTGCTCTGCTTCTTTATATTTTCCCGCTTTATAAAAATCTAAACCTTTTTCATAATGATTTTCATTACTCAAACCATTTGAATCCGCGTAGCAGACATCGTAAACTTTAGAAAAATTAAGAGCGCAAACAACCAAAAACAAACCGAAAGTAGAAATAATTTTAAACATAATCCGCGCTGACTTACTATCTTGGGTTTTTTCTGTTCGCATATATTATTGCTCTTATTCCGTTATAAATACCGCGCTTTTTTCCCGTAAATTGATTATTTCTTCTGCCATTACAACTTTTTCATCTTCACTTTTTGCCAAATCATTTTTCAGATCTTTAAGCTTTTGTTCCAACTCTTTTATTTTAACATTCTGCTCTTTCATCTGATCAAAAAGCTTTTGATATTTTTCCATAATTCTTTGTTTTTGCTCAGCTAGTTCTTGCATCTGAGCAAGAACTTCCTGACTTGAATCAGCTTTACCGCCAGTTTTTTCAAATTCAGTGATCTTCGCCTGAGCAGCAGCTAACTGAGCTAATATGCTCTGGCGCTGGAGATTTGATGCTGAAATTTCTGACTGTAATTTAACTTGAACCGCTTCTTTTTCTTTTAATAACACTTCCAGCTCTTTTAATTGTCCGGATAAAGACTGTAAATCAAGACTATCTTGTTTTAATTTATTTATTTCCGTGATTAAAGCATTATTTTTATCCAACAAGTTTTGCTGTGAATTTTTAGTTTTTTTAAGCTCGGAAATTTTTTGATTCAAAAGCTCAATCTCTTTTTCTTGCTTAGCCAATTGTTTTTCCTGTTCTTTGCCTTGAGTTTCTAAACTGTTCTTTTCTTTGACTGCAAGTTTTTTATCTGATTCCAAAACATCAACTTTAGCCGCTATTGTCTGTTTGAGTTGTTCCAGTGCGCTCAGCTGATCGCGCAGCCCAATCACTTGCGCATTAAGCTCGGTATTACCGGCGGCTAATTCCTCGGTTTTTGTCTGTTTAGCACTAAATTCATTTTGCAGATTAAGGATTTCTCTGTTTTTCTTTTTCAGGTCAGATTCTACGGCTTGCAGACTTTGTAATAGTTTTTTATTTTCGCTGAGCAATAAATTATTTTTTTTAACAAATTCTTTATTATTGTTTTTTGCTTTTTCTAAATCACCATTCTTTTTAGCCAGAAGCTCTAATTCCTTTTCCTTTTTCAATAGCTGTTCCTGCTGCTCTTTGTTTATACTTTCTAATTCAATTATTGACAGGTCAATCCGCTTTTTATCCGCTTCCAGAATATCCAGGTTGCTTTTACTTGTCTTCTTTTCTTGCTCAAGAAAAACAATCCGCTTGCTTAAATCATCAGCCTTTGTCTTAAATTCAGCATTTAACTGCCCTAACTTATTATTTTGCTCAATAGCACTCTTAATTTCTTTTTCCTTTAAACCAATATCTTTTTTCAATAAAATCACGCTGTTTTCAATTTCAGCCAATGCTTTATTTTTATCTTTTAATTCTTTATTTTCTATTTCCAGCTTTTTATTTTGAACATTTAAATCAGTATTTGCTTTAGTCATATCCTTATTTTCTGAACCCAAACCAGAAACTTGCGCTTCAAGCCCTGCGCGCTGTTCGCTTATTTTTGACAGTTCCTTGTTAATCTTATCATAAGCTTTTTGATTTTTTTCTAACTGCTCGGCAAGATCCTGATTCTTTTTATTTAAAGTTTCCACCAAAATATCTAGCTCATTGATTTTTTTTCCTGATTGCGCAATCGAAAGTGTTTTTTTAGCTAAAACAGCATTTTCTTCTTCCAGCTTTTTTTTGCTTATTTCAAGCTGCGTATTTTTTTCTATTGCTGCTTCTTTTTCTTTTAATATTTTAGCGTTTTGGCCCTTTAATTCACTAATTTCCTTATCTTTTTGCTCAATCTCTGACTGTAACTGCTTTGCCTCAGGATTTTCAGCCACCTGAATAGTTTTAGCAGTCAATTGTTCTCGTTGTTTTTCTAAAGCCATAATTATTTGCTCAAGCAATTTATTTTCCAACTTAACTTTTTCTTTCTCATTTTCCTTAGCCGCGATACCTTCTTCAGCTTTTTTAGTATTTGCCATTAACTGTTCATATTGATGCGCTTGCGCTAAATTTTTCTGATTAACCGTTTTAAGTTCTTCCTGCAGCTTATTTTTTTCCTGTTTAAGCTGCTCATAATGCGCTAGTTGCTCGCGGATTGACACTGCTGGTCTATCCTCAACCGCGTCTTTCTTTCCGCTAAACATTCCGCCCAGAAAATTAGGTTCACTAGCCACTGGCTTAATGCTCACATCTTTCTTTTGATAAAGATCAATTAATTCTTCTTTTAACGTTGCCAATTCGTCCAGCAATGATTTTTTCTCAGCTCTGATATTTTCAATCAGCGATTCATTCTGCTTTAGATTTTCATCCTTATTGATTAATAATAGCTCTAATTGCTTTATTTTTTTGTTCAGTTCTTCTGCCGGCTTGTTTTTTTTCTTTAATTTCGCGTTAATCTTTTCCAACTTATCTTCAAACTCATTTTTTTCTTTTTTAATTCTCTTAATCTCTTGTTTTAATAATTCATTTTCCGCGTTTAAGCCTTTTTCATCTGCCTGATTATTTATAACTTTATCTATTCCGGGTTTCAATTCAACAATATTATCAGTATTACGCAAAGCTTGCCGCGCTTTTTCAAACTCAGTCTGAGCTTCTGCGTATTTACCTAGTTTATACAATTCCTGAGCGAGAATATAATGCTTATCATATTCCTGAGAATAGGCAATACGCATACTACAAAACAAAAACACAAATATTAAAACAAAAATATTGAACAAACCGTTTATTTTTTTAAAGGCACGCATTTTATCCCCCGCGGAATCAATTCCCCATTAATAGCTCTATTTCTTTCTTCAACTTATCCGCCTTTATTTTATCTTCGGAATCATTTGGCGAATTTCTAAACTTGTCAACCATGTTTTCTTGAAGAGTAATATTAAGCTGAGTCGCGCGGCTAAGATCATCCATTGATCTTCTTTGGCGCTGCTGCATATCAGCAAGTTCTTGCTGCTTGACCTTGAATTCTGCCTGCAAAATAGCCAGCTCGCTTTTTAAACTTAAGATATCTCTATTCTTAGCAATAACTTCTTCTTCTCTCCGAGCTAAAAGCTCGCTGGTTTGCAGCATTTGGGTCTTCAGGTTAGAATAAAGCATATTCGCGTCTTTAAATTCCTTTTCCTGATAAAGCCCTCTTTCTTCCAGTGTTTTTTTCGCCATTGCTAATCCTGCCAATTCTTCATCTTTACGCCTTAAAGCCTCTTCCTTGTCCGCGAGCGAATCATTTAGCATTTTAATTCTGTCTTTAAGCAAAGCGTATTGTCTGGCTTCAGTAGCCCCTTCCGGCAAAGATAAGCTTGTTCCATTTTTAAGAGTTTTTTCTAATTCACTAATTCTTTGTTTTGATGTTTCCAGTTCAACTTCTTTGCTCATCAACAGCTCGGAAAACTTAACAACCTGGGCCTTAGATGTATCATAAAGCGCGTACGCTCTATTTAAGTCAGCATCCATTTCCCCTGATTTAAGCGGAATTTCACCGAGAGAATTTAATCGCGGTGATAACTTCGGGTCATTGTTCAAAGCACTGATCATTTTTTCTTGTTCTTTGAGCTTTTGCTCAGCCTTCTCTAATTCCGCTTCCACTTGATCTCTTTCCGCTTCAATTTTTTTTATATTTCTCGCTTTTCTCTGAATATCCAATAGCTCCTGTTCAAGACTTGCTATCCGCTCACTTTGCTGATTAAGTTTTTCGTTTATTTTAGTTCTCGCGCTGGAATAACGCACAACTTCTTTGTTTAGCAAGCTTCGCTGTTCTTCTTTTTCTTTGAGCTGATTGTGTAATTCCCCAATCTGGGATTTAAGCTTATCACTAGGCGATTGCTCTGAGAGCTTCAAGGCCTGATCTAATTTGCTTTCCAGTTTTTTTTGATCAATTTCCATCTTTCCAATCTTTTTCTCTAAAGCTTTTTTCTCTTTATTTGAATCTGAATTTTCCTGAACAAGCTTTTTAATTTCTCCATCTTTTTCTTTGAGTAATTCACCGCTTTTTTCTATTTTCGCCAAATATCCTAAAATTGTCTTATCACTTTTAGCCGCGCTTAGCTCTTGTTTAACCATTTTAAGATTTTCCAGTGTCTGAGTGAACTCACGGGTAAGGGAAGTTACTCTACTATTTAAAGAAAGGTTAGATTGCTGCAAAGCATTTCTCTCTTGCTCAATTTTCAGATAAGATTCATCCAGTGTTTTTAACTTTTTTTCAGTTATATCATACTTTTCTTTTATATTTTTTATTTCTGACAACCCCGCCAACTCTTTCTTAAGTAAAACAACAAGCTTTTCTTCTTCCAATTTCTCTCGCAAAAGATCTTCTTTTTCTTGAGCTAATACTTCGGCTCTTACCGCGAGTATTTCCGCTCTATTCTTTGTTGCTACAAATCGTAACGCGAAAAAAATAGTTCCGCAAGTTATAACTATTAGTAAAAAAATTGAAAATATTTTCAGAAACTTTTCCATCATTTTTCTCTTATTTCAAGTTAAGATCATTGTAGACATCCAGAATATACACAGAAAAATTTTTACTTAAATCAATTGGCTTAGCCTGAAGTAATTTTTGCCCATGGGCATCATGCGTAACTTTAATCACCGGCCTAAGCGGCATTTTTTGATTTTGGCCGATAATTTCAGCTATTTCCTTGGTATTTAGCTTAACCACACTCATTAAAGGAAATATTCCCACTTCATCAATTAAGGTCTTAAGAAATTTATTTTCAAATTTAGCTTTATCCTGTAAAAGCTCTTTTATCACCTTAAGATGACCCAGCTTTTTTCTGTAAGGCCGTGAATGGGTCATTGCTTCATACACATCGGCAACACCAATTAACCGGGCATATTCACAGATTTCCTTGTCTTTAAGTCCATAGGGATAGCCAGAACCGTCGATCCGCTCATGTTCCTGGTGAATAACATCGAAAATTTCAAAATTCAAATCATGCGCTATTTTTTTTAAAATTTCCTTACCGATAATCGGATGTTTTTTCACTTCCAGATAATCGTTATCGCTAAAACGCGCGGGACGGCTAATAAGATTATCATAATTTATAATACCGATATCATGAACCAAGGCCGCTAATCCAATTTGCTTAAGCCGCATAGGGTCATAATTTAAGGCCATGGCCAATTTTAAGCAAAGGATACAGACATTTACCGAATTCTGATAAATATATCCTTTTTCAAAAGAATATTCCGCGAAAAAGAGTCTTAGCAGCTGATTAGCCTCAGCTGAAAGCAAAGCGATAAATTGCTCAACAACATCCTCTGCGGCTGTAAATGAACCTTTTTGACCATTATCCAGCGGATTCATTACCCCCTGAACAAAAGCCATTGCCTTGGCATAAGCAGCAATTGCCTGAGCGCTTTCAACATCAATTACATTAACATCACTTTTATAAATTGTATGATATTTTTCTTTATCCGCGGCAATCTGTGATTGCGGCTCTATCGCTGTTTCTGAAGAATTGCTTTCCGATTCTTCAGGCTTTATTGCTAGCTTTATTTCCGGCATCGGCAAAGGAGGTAAAGGCATATCAAAAGCAGACGGCTCATTTAATTGAGTCTGGGGTACCTTAATCTGCTTGTTTTTTTTTGCCTTTTTTAAAATATCAGATATTTTTAGCATTATTGATTTTGAATCTGTCTGTTTTTTTTAAGTAAAAACATCTTATTTACTAACAGGCATTTTTTCTTTGCTGATAAATGTAAATGACTCTGACTCTCCAGGAGATTTCTGTTTGCTGAGAACTCCCCGCATTTCCGTCATATCCTCATTCATTTCACCGCGCCAAAAAATCACTTGACCATCATCAGCACTTTGCATGGTTTCCCAAATAATCATTCCATCGTCTTTGAGCGTTAAGGTATAATTAGTGGACATAAAACCATTTTGCTTAAATTGTTCAGCATAAAATTTATTATCGCTAAATACAAGTGCTTCTTTCTGGATTTTCCCCCCTCCGGCTATCGGAAAAATTTCCGTGTTCCAACTGGTATTATCTAATTTGGAGCGAACTTTTTCACGCGATAACTTAGCATCTGATTTCGGAGCAGCATCTATTACTTTAGCTGGTTTATTAACTTGTTTTTCTTGAATCGGCAGTTTTACTTCTTTTTGTTCCATAACTTTTTTTTCAGCCATTACTTCTACTTTTTTTTCTGTTGTTGCTTGTTTCACTTCTTCAACTTCAGGTGCTGTAGTCTTTTTCTTTCCCCATGCTTGCGCATTTTGAACATTAAACATTACAAACACCGCGACTAATACCAAAAACCCTGCATTTTTTCTCATACTTCCTCCTTTTTAAAATAAAGTTTTACTTAGAAACAGCTTTTCCTTCCCAAGTCTGCCATGTAAGAATATACTTTTTAACCCAATCCACGTCCTGATCTTCTTTCTTGGTTAACATTAAAAACTTCTGAAATCTGCTAATCGCTTTTGATCTATCCTCAAACTGCTCAGCATAAATAAGCCCCAAATTAAAATAAGCCTGCGGATCTTCCGGATTCAGTTCAATCGTTTTTTCAAATTCAGCAATCGCGCGGGTATACTCCTTTTTTTCAGAATAAAAAACACCCAGGTTATAATGCATTAATGCCGTACGTTTAACTAAAATTTTATTTTCTCGAGCGATTTCCGCGTATTCTTTAGGCTGACGATTAATTTTGTGTTCCAGTTTCTTATTAGTCGTCACCGATTTCTTATATTTATCCTTAACCTCTTTTACTTGATTCCTTAAAACATCTGCCGTGGCTTCGGCTTTGGCTATTTGGTCAGATGCCGAGTCAACTTCTTTTTGCATTTTCGCGAGATTACTTTCTAAGCGGGATATTTCCTTTTCCTGCTCTTTTATTTTTTTATTCAAATCATCAACTATAATATATCCTGCTTTTGACTTGGAAAGAGTCTTTCGCATTTCATCTCTTTCGCTCTGTACTTGAAACAGATCTGCCTGCAAATTATCTAATTTACTAATCAGATGATCATTAACCGACTGCAATCTTTTGTTAGCGCTTATATTTGTTTCCTTTTCCATTTCCCATTTCGCCCGTTCTTGTTCCACTAGACTTAGCTGCTGTTTTGCCTGAGTTATTTCATTTTTGTACTGCAATAAAATTTTCATCTGCGCAAGTAAATTCTCACGATCTTTAACAACCGCTTCATATTCTTTTTTTAATTTATTAAAATCATTACTCCCCTCAGATTCAACCTGAGCCTGCCCAAAAACCAATGCAGGTAAAAACAGCATCACGCAAAAACACACAAGCCTAAGTGATTTCATTTTATTCATCCTTTAAAGGTTTTATGGTTGGATAATATTCCTCAGTATTCTTATATTCCGGATATTCCTGATAAAGCTTAGGTTTTATTTCGTATGTTTTTTCAAACTCAGTCAAATCAGATTCCGTTGTGATTACATTATAATCTTTATAACCCTTGCCTTGCTCAACCCCAAAATCTCGATTATTACCAGTATCTAATTTATCACCTTCAATAATATGCGCGGTAACCATAATCAGCAATTCACTCCGAGTTGAACCTTTACTTCCTGATTTAAACATCATACCCAAAATCGGGATTTTACCTAAAAACGGAACTTCTTGTGTTGTGTCTGATTTTTCTTCCTTGCGCAAGCCGCCAACAGCTACAGTAGCTCCATCTTTTATCATTACAGTTGTCTCAGCTGTTGAAGTATCTACAATCGGAATCCGATTGTTCTGCGCGGTTAATAATGTGCCGATTACACTGCTTAAATCCGGTTTTATTTTTAAAGTAACATAGCCGTCATCGTTAATTGTCGGGGTAATATGCAGCTGCAGCCCCACGTCTAAAAAAGTTACTTCTTCAGAAACAGTTGTTGTTGTTTGACCAGCTGTTGTTGTTGTCGTAATATAAGCCTGTCTTTCCCCTACATGAATCCGCGCTTCCTGATTATTTGTCACAGCCAGCTTTGGATTTGACAGGATCTTAACTTCTCCCAATGTCTGTAAATATTTTAGCATTACATCATAATCATGATTACCCACTACGCCAATATGCATTTCGCTTGTTCCCACACTGGGAACACTTGACGCGTAATCAGAAGTTGTTCCGCTAAAAGGGTATGACCCGATATTGCCAGTATCTGTTAAAACATCCTGACGAGACCGCCAGGCCGCTGTGGTACTGTTTACAGAAGCCAAAGGAGTCGAGCCCAAGTAAGTCGTATTACCATCTTTTTGCGATAACTCAAACAATCCTTCCCACTCAACCCCTTGACTTAAATCATCAGTCAGCTTTATTTGGATTATTGTAGACTCAATCAAAACTTCTCTTGTTTTCTGATCGAGTTTGGCAATAATCGCCTCAATATCTTTCATTCTTTCCGGTAAGGTTTGAACAATAAGCTGATTTGTCCGTTCATCAGCCTTTATTGACCCCACTTTTTTCATATCCAGCTGTGTTTTTAACTGCTTGGCAATATCCCCGGCATTCGCGTATTGCAGATTAAAAACCTGAACCGTACTCTTATGCTCAAGCAATCCTATTGTTTCTTCTACTTCAGCTATTTTCTCTGGTGTATCAAGAATTAGAATCGTCCCGGAATCAGCCTCAACTAATACTTTACCAATAGAACTCTTTATTGAATCAATTATTGTATACGCCTGCTCAGGAATAACATATTTCAAATGGAAAACTTTTACCTGGCGGATATCATCAAACCCTTTTCCATAACGCAGCGTATATTCTTTTTCTGTCATTACATTGTATATTGAGCCTATTTTTTCATAAGCTAAACTATTTGATCGAATAATAATCTCAAAAATATCTTCAACTGCCGCATTGTTTATCATTAAAGTAATCCGACCTGATACATCCTTTGTCGAAACAATATTTAAATTTGCTTTTTGAGCGATATATTTAAGCGCGTCCTTAACTTCAATATCACGCAAATCAAGAGAAATCAACTCTTTAGCCACCATAAGATTAGAAACGCTCTGGCTGTTTGCTTTTGCTAATGAAACATACCCGCTAGCACACAGCACTACCTCCACAGTATATATTATTGTAACTGCGAAACCAAAAATAGTCAAAAATATAATAAAAATAAATTGCTTCATTTGTATAGTAATTATCGCACATTTTCCTGCGTGCCCCAAATCAGCAAATATTCCTTTGCTTTCTGAGCATCCTTATCATTAGGCGCCAGAGCAAGATAATGCTTAAAATGGGAAATCGCTTTTAATTCATCAACTAAATAACGAGAATAGATAATTCCCAGGTTATAATGAGTGCTCGGATCCCGATCATTAAATTTCAAAGCTTTTCTAAACTCAGATACAGCTTGCGTGTATTCCTGACGTTGAGAATGAAAAACTCCTAAATTATAATGTAATGAGGAATTCTCTAAACGCAAATCACTTGTTTCCTTTTCTAATTTTGATAACCTTTCCGGCATGGCTTTAAGCTGAAGCTCAAAATTTTTATTCTGATTAGTTAAATCACTTACATTCTTCTTTAGCTCATCAACCGTGTCAGAATATTTAGCCAACAACTTTATCTGCTGCTCATCCTTTTTCAGCCATTCACGTTCCTTTTTATAAAAGTCCTGCATTCTTTTAGCCAAAGTATCTTTATCTTTTTCAAGCTTCGCGTGAACTTCTTTAAACGCCGCATACTTAATTTTATTCTCTTCCAGCTGGTTTAAATAGTTCTCTCTGTCTTTATTCGTAAGCTCGTTTTTCTTTTCTAGTTCACCGGCAAGACCACGAAATTCCTTTAATTCCTCGTTAAGCTTATTTTTATTTTCCTCTAATTTCACAATGTAGCTTTGCTCTTTTTCTTGAATCATCTGCTCAGTAAGCGTCAATTTTTTATCCTTATCCTCAACTTGTTTTTTATAATCAGCCACAAGCGAAAGCAGCTCCAGATTCTCATTGGCCATCTTATTGTTTTTCTCTTTTAAGCTCGTAAGCTCCTCATAAGATTTATTTAAAATTTTATTCAGATTTGTAAATTCAGTTTTAAGAAAATCTATTTCATCAGTAGCTACCTGAATACTACCCTGATCACTAGGCGTAAGTCCCTGACCAGAACCAGAGTGTCTTCCATCTAAGCTAATCAGTTTAAGCAAAAGCTGTTTTTTTTCGTTCACCAATTTATCATTTTGGTTAATAAGTTCTTCATTTCTTTTTCTAATATCCAAAACGTTTTCTTCCAAACTCTTTTTATTTTCAGATATCAGAATTTTATACTCGGCTCTTTGATGCAAAAGCTCTTCATCCTTTTGTTTGACCAAAGCTTTTTGGGTAATTAGCTGCGCGTCTTTTTCCTTAACCTGCTGGATAAAAGTCTCCATGTCTGTTTCATACTGTTCTTTCTGCTGATTAAAATCTTTACTGCTGTCCTGAAATTTTGCCAGTTCCTCTTTTAAAGATTTTTCTTTTTGCGTATACTTTTCATTATAATAGAGTTCCATACCCTTTAATTCTTCTTGAGTAACTCCCAACTGCTTTTCTTTTTCTGCCAACAGCTTTTGGGTTTGATTAAGCTTTTGCTGATAATCTTTATTATCTGCTTCTATCTGCTGATTGCGATTAACAATTGTCTCGCTTTCCTTTTTTGCCAGAACTAATTCTTCTTTTAAAGTTTTTTCTTTTTGCTGCATTTCCTCAACCTGCTTGATAGTTTCTTTGGTTAAGTTAGTCACTTGCTCATTAAAAGCTTTTTCTTTTTTATCCAGCTTGTCTTTAAGTGATCCAATTTGCTCTTCCTGATCTTTATGTTCTTTAGCGTATTTTTGCTCAGATTCCTGTATTTTCCGATTCTCTTCTTTAAGCGATTCAACCAGCCTGCTTAATTGTGTGATTTGCTCAGTTTCGCTTTGAGACTTTTGAGAATAATATAATTCTTTTTTTTCAGAATCTTTCTTTAATCTATTATAATTATCTTTAATTTCAGCTTTATTTTCTTCCAAAGTACTGATTTTAGCTTGAGCATTAGTAAACAGCTTATCCACATTATTGAGCTGCTGCTTTAACGAAGTAATTTCACCTTCTTTTATCGACAGCTGTTCACTAAGAAAATCATGTTTTGACTTAACTTGCTGATACTGATTGCTCAGATCTTCGTAAGCCTGTTGTTTAGCTTTTAGATCTTTTGCTAAATCCTCCATGTCTTTAGCAATTTTCTCCACCACATTCGATACTTCCATTGAAGCATCCTGTGCTTGAGATGCTGAGCCGATATTAAGACTCAAAGCAAAAATCAGCGCAAAGATAAGCCCCCTCCTTCCCACGATTCCCCGCCAATGAAAATTTTTCATTTTTAATCCTCTTTTTGGTCTTTGATCAAAGTTCTTTGGTATGGTTTAAAACTTTTAATTTCCATCCCGCCAAAATCACTTGCTGGTGGCGGCGGTAAATAGCTTTCCTGCTCTTCCTTAATTCTATCAATCTGTTCATAATTCTGAAACGGTTTTATCCCTGGAGCGCCAATAACATCACCTTGGGCCGCAACCAGTGCCTCACCGCTGATAATCGTGGGCGTGATCATAATTAATAGTTCCGTCACATTTTTCACATCGCTTGATTTCTGAAATAAAAGACCGATAATCGGAATGCTGCTGATAAACGGAACTCTTTGCTTTATCTGCACTTTCTCTTCCCGGCGCAAACCGCCAATAACAAGCGTTGCCCCATCCTTAACCAATGCGGTTGTTTCCGCTAATGAAGTATCCACTATCGGAATCTTATTACCGGTAGGGGTAACTAATGTTTGTAATACACTGCTAACTTCCGTCTTTAATTTTAAGTCAATAAATCCATCTTCATTGATTCGCGGAACAACATCCATTTGAATACCAATATCAATAAATTGCACGTCTTCTGATATCGTACTGGTTGATTGCCCGGTAGTCGTGGTTGTGGTTACATATGCCTCACGCGCGCCAACGTGAATTCTTGCTTCTTGATTATTGGTTACCGCGATCTTGGGATTAGAAAGCAGCTTAGAAGATGTAACTGTCTGAATATAAGTTAATACCATATCCAAATCATTGCCGCCAATAATCCCGAGATGCATACTATCTAAACCGACTATCGCGCTGCTGCTATTATAAACCGATGTTGTACCGCTAAACGGGTATGACCCCACATTTCCCACATCTTCATAAACCTGCCGGCGGGAACGCCAATCAGCAGTTGCCGAGCCAACAGAAGTAAACGGAGCTGATCCAATATAAGTTAAGCTATTAGAATCAGAAGCAGCATCAAATAAGCCTTCCCATTCAACCCCTTTATCCGTCCCATCTGAAATCTTTGATTTCACAATCTTAATATCAATTAAAACTTCTTTTGTTTTCTGGTCTAAAGCCTTAATTAATTCCTCTATCTCTTCCATTCTTTTAGGAAAAGCCTGAACAATAACCTGATTAAGCCGTTCATCAGCTTTAATTGATCCGACTTTTTTCCCGGATAGCCTATAACTTAAAGTCTCCTCCACAATCTTAGCTTTGGCATAATTCAATGTAAAAATCTTTACAATATTCTTTTTCTCAAATTGGCTAAGAAGTTCTTCCATCCGCTGAAGATTTAATGGAGAATCCATGCATAGGATATTCCCTGATTCCTGATCAACCAGGATTCTACCGACATCACTTTTAACTGCCTCTAATAAATTAAATGCCTGTTCCGGGATCGCGTAATCCAGATGAAAAACTTTTACCTTGCGGATATCAAAAAAATTCTTACCATAAAGCACCGCGTATTCCTGCTGAGTCATAACATTATAAATATCGCCCACTTTATCATAAGCCAAGCCATTTGAACGAAGCATAATATCAAATACATCCTGGACTGGAACAGACTCAACTACAAGCGTTATCCGGCCGGCAACAGATTTTGTTGTTACGATATTAAGTCCGCTTTTTAATGAAAAATATTTCAAAGCATCATTGATATCGATTTTTCGCAAATCCAATGAAATAACTCCGTCAATCCCTTCATTCAAAACTGTAATCTTAGGCTGGGATGGCGCAATCAGAGGAGTTGCAGCTCCAGTATCTTGTGCCAAAACAAATTCAAAGTTAATCAGGATAAAAAATGCAATTAAACTAACCGCGATATATTTTTTACTCATCTGATTTCAACCTCTTCACCTTTATACCTAAGAACAACCCGATCTTTTTGAATATCATAAACTTTAATATCATCGATCATATAACCCTTCCGGACAAAATAGGTTTTATCAATTTCCGGGTTTTCAATAATCGCGTCTGGGGCATCACTCCAAGAAATGCCCACCAATTTAAAATTCTTTGTCAATTCAGAGAGTTTCGAAATTTTATTAATATCTTCTTCTTTAAAATCAACTTCTTTTCTTTTCGCGAATCCCATTTGAAAAACATCTCTAACTTCCGCTTTCTCCAAATAAAATTGCTTTTCTTTCAACAGCGAGATAATTTCAATTGATTCGCTAACCACATTTGCTTGCGCGTCCCGCCCAACAAGCAATGCCGCCTGATCTGTACCGTTAATCTCAATCCGGATAAATATTCCTAAGATAATTATTGCTATCCCAATCGCGCCTTGCAATAAAACATTGATCTGTTTTAAATCCTGGAAAACACTTTTTCCGCCAACCGGCTTAAAACTAAAACTTTCTTTAAAAAAAGCAATTCGCGCCCGCAAGGAGCCAAGAGATAAATACTTATTTCCCATTCTAATCGGAGACGGTCTAGGGATTTTATCACTTTTCCCTTCAATGATCTCTAATAAGCGTTTTTCTGGAGTTTTTTCTGCCATATATTAATCGGAAATCAGGCAATTACACTTGGCTGCCTAACCCAATGCAATCCTTGCTGGATTTCCTCTCCCACGATTTCCTTGATTAAATCCTCATCAATCACAAATTTATTTCTCATCACCAAGCGTTTTAAGGCTTTATGACAGAGCATATTCATTCTTCGCGGATAGCCCTTAGTGTTTTGATGAATTGCTCTGATTGCTGTATCTAGAAACAAATGCATGTTTGATTTATATCCAGCCTGGCGAATCCGATATTCAATCATTTTACGAGACTCATATTCATCCAAAGGATTTAAAGTAAACTTAAAACTTATCCGGTCAATAAAATTAGGAATGTTAATCAACTTAGAGTGAAGTTCCATTTGTCCCAATAAAACTAACTGTAATAACTTATATTCATTTGTTTCATAATTAAGCAAAACCCGCAAACACTCAAGGGTTAATTCATTTAACTTTTGCGCCTCATCAATAATCAGCACAATAGTCTTACCTTCTTCCACCCCTTTTTGAAATAAAAACTTCTCGAGAGCTTCTTTTAAATTTAGAATCCTTGGCCCGTCTTTAGCTACTTCAATATCAAAATTGCGGGCAAGCGATGTAAGGAATACCTCTTCATCATTATAAACCGGATCAAGCATCATATGACAGATAAATCCTTCTTGTGATTTTATCAGCTGATACAGCTTACGGCTAAGTGTTGTCTTCCCAGTCCCCACATCCCCTAAAATAACTCCCAGTCCGCGTTTAAGCCGCAGCTCAATCATTAAATTAGTTAAAGCCATATCATGCTCGCGGGATTCATAAAAAAACATCGGGTCAGGGCTTGTGGAAAAAGGTTCTTTTTCAAATCCTAAAATTTTGTAATAGCTCATAAAATCTCCTTAAAAAATAAAAAGCCATGTTTTATGCGCGAATACATAAAACACAGCTTGATATTTCTCATTAAAAGATTAAACAATCTCTTAAAATCCATTTAAAAAATCCTCTTCCCTGATAATTACATGCTAAAAATTTATAGACTTAAGCATTATCCAACATTTTCGCGATAATCTTTAAAGGATATCCTTTACCCTTTAATTCATCGATTTTATTTAAGTTGGTTTCCACTTCAACAGCACTATAAAAACGCTTATTGCCAAAACCTCTTCGTCTAATAGCATTAAGCAAACCGAAATTTGTATAGTGATTCAATGTCTGATAAGATATATTATACTTTCTTACCACGTCCATAGCAGTTATAATTTCTTCCATTTTAACCTCGTAATTTGTAAAAACAGCAAATCCATTTTAATACAAACACACCCCTCCTGGAAAAGGCTGGAATATCTTTTGCGAAAATATGAATAAAATTCACGTATTTAAACATTTTGATAATAGCATATATGGTAACTATTGTCAAGTAGTATAGTCCCCGACAAAATCAATAATTCTAGACACAAAAATTGCTTTTTTTCTAATGATCAGAGCGTTAAATCCAACCGATCATGTTTAAAGCGCAGATTGTCTTTGCATCTACTATCTTCCCTTTTTTGAATAATTTATTAATTTGCTCTTTTGTGTATATATTACTCTGAATTATCTCATCTTTTTCCAGCAGATTCCCGCGCGTAGTTAGATCCTGGGCAGTGAAAAATATAATTTTTTCCGTAGAATAACCGGGACAAGGATAAATTTGGCCTATTTTCTTGATTTTTTTAGTTGAATATCCTGTTTCTTCAATAAGTTCGCGCTTAGCGCAGGAAAGCTCTGATTCATTGGCTTCCAAAGTTCCTGCTGGTAATTCGTACAAATATTGGTCAATCACTGGACGATACTGTTTTAGTAAAATAATTTTATTTTTATTTACAAACGGAACAATAAGCACTGCCCCGGGATGTTTAACTATTTCAAGATTTATAATTTCCCCATTAGGCAATCGTGTTTTTTTAGTAAAAACCTTGATTAATTTCCCCTTAAATTTATTTTTCATATTTTCTCCAAAAAAAAGGGGTAGAAAAATTTTCTACCCCTGATGTTATTACTTAAGACTACAAACTACTATTAAGTTTAAAGTCCTTTTGACGCGATAAGATTAATCAAATCAACTACTCTGTTTGAATATCCCCATTCATTATCATACCAAGAAAGTACTTTAATCATGCCCACACCGATTTTCATTGTGCTCAAAGCATCAACTACTGAAGAATGTGAATCTTTTATAACATCAGCGGAAACAATCGGATCTTCACAATAAGCAAGAATACCTTTCATTGTGGTTTCAGCCGCTGCTTTGAGTGCCGCGTTTACGGCTTCAACTGAAGCATCTTTCTTTAATTTCACAACCAAATCAACCAAAGAACCAGTTGGCGTAGGAACCCTAATAGATAAACCATTTAATTTTCCATTAAGCTCAGGAATAACTAATCCCACAGCTGATGCCGCTCCGGTTGTTGTTGGAATCATCGAAAGAGCCGCGGCACGCGCTCTTCTTAAATCACTATGCGGAAAATCAAGAATTACCTGATCATTAGTATAAGAATGAATTGTGGTCATTAACCCTTCCTCTATACCAAAATTATCATTTAAAACTTTCGCTATCGGCGCGAGACAGTTGGTTGTGCATGAAGCGTTGGAAACAACAATATCACTTGCTTTGAGGCTGGAATCATTTACCCCTAAAACAATTGTATTATCAATTTTGTCTTTTGACGGTACAGTCAAAATAACTTTTTTCGCACCGGCTTCAACATGCCACATTGTCTGTTCTTTTGATCTAAACACTCCAGTTGACTCAATAACAATATCAATTTTCAACGCCTTCCACGGCAGCTGTTTAGGATCTTTGATTGCCGAAATCTCAATCTTCTTTCCATCCACAACTATCGCGTTTCCGTCTACAGACACCTTCTTATCATATCTTCCGTACACAGAATCATACTTCAGCAAATGCGCAAGCGTTTTCGCGTTAGTAAGATCATTGATCGCGACAACCTCGATATTCTTATTTGCCATGGCAATCTTAAAAACATGTCTTCCAATTCTTCCAAAACCATTAATTGCAATACGTACTCCCATTATAATGCCTCCTTTCAAATCAACCGATTATTAGCCTGCAGAATTTTTAAACAACCTCGCGCAACAGCTTTGCGGTTTGTTCTGGTGGGCTGGGATTGATATAAAAACCTGTCCCCCATTCAAAACCAGCAGCCCTGGTAAGCTTTGGCAGAATCTGCATATGCCAGTGATAAAAACCAAGCTCCTGTTCATGCTGAATAGGAGCAGTGTTAATAATAAAATTAAACGGCGGATCTGTCAAGATTTTTTTCAAACGCCATAAAACATCCTTTAAAATAGCGGAAAAATCATACAGCAAGTCTTCGCTAATCAGGTAAAAATGTGAGCAATGTTTTTTCGGTAAAATCCAGATTTCAAAAGGCGTGCAGGCGGCAAAAGGACTAAAGGCGAGAAAATTTTCATTCTCACAAATCATTCGCTCCTGAGCTTCCAGTTCCTGATCAATAATATCACAATAAACACAGCGTTCTTTAAACCCATAATATTTCTCCGCGCCTCTTAAGGCTTCTTTTATTTTTTTCGGAACAATCGGCAGAGCAATCAGCTGAGAATGCGAATGCTCCAAAGAAGCGCCGGCACTTTGACCATGGTTTTTAAATATAAGAATATATTGAAAACGGCTGTCTTGTTTTAAATCAAGAAAACGCTGCTTATAAGCAAAAATTATTTTCGCGGCTTCTTCAGTGCTAAGATCAGCAATATCCTTTTGATGATCAGGAGTTTCGATTATTACTTCATGCGCTCCTATACCATTCATCTGATCATAGATCCCAATCCCCTGACGATCTAAATCCCCTTCAATCCGTAAAGCCGGAAATTTATTAGCAATAACCCGCAGATTCCAGGATTGCTCTGCTCCCGGGGTTTTATCAACAAAAATATCCGGCGGACTTTTAGCTTCATTGCCCACGCAAAAAGGGCAAAATTTTCCAATCTGTTTCGCGCCTACAGACTGTTCAATATAATCATTGGGAGAAATTTGTTTTTCATCCTGAACAATTATCCACCGCCCTAATATCGGATCGCGCCTTAGCTGCTGCATTATTGTTTTTCTCCCTGCTGCTGATTTAAAAACTCAGCAGCCGCTTCCGGAGGTGTGGGATTGATATAAAAACCACTGCCCAATTCAAAACCCGCGACTTTTGTCAACCGCGGCATAATCTCTATATGCCAATGATAATCATAATCAATGGTTTTCCAATACTCCGGGGAAGTCATCCGGCGAAAAGGCGCGGTATGAATAATATAATTATACGGCGGATCCTGTAAGGATACAGACAGCTTACGCGTAACTGATTTCATTATTTTAGCTAAGCCTTCGGTATTTTTAAGATTAAAAAAATCCGCGGAATGATCTTCCGGTAAGACCCATACTTCAAACGGAAAACGCGAAGCATATGGGCAAAAAGCAATAAACCCATCCATCCGGTCAACAATCCGTACCTGCTTTTCAATCTCATGCTCGATCATATCGCAGAAAATACAGCGCTCACGGAATTCATAATAACGTCTGGCTCCGGCAAGTTCTTCTTTAACTCTTTTGGGATTAACTGGCAAAGCGATTAATTGCGTACGCGAATGTTTTATCGGACTAGCCCCGGCAGCAATCCCGTAATTTTTAGAAATCAGAACATATTTAATCCGAGGATCTTTTTCCAGTTCCCGCGTTCTCTGCACATAAACTTTAAACACCTGATTTATCTGAGCAATATCCAGATCAGCGATATTAGCAATATGCTTTGGCGTTTCCACAATTAATTCATGCGCCCCAATCGCGTTCATTAAATCAAACATGCCCATTCCCCTGCGCCCGATATCACCGCTGCTTTGCATCAAAGGATCTATATTGGGAAGCACCCGCACATACCAACCCGAGGCATTTGCTAGTGTATTTGATTCGCGCGCAGCATAAATTTCCGCCGGAGTATCAGCCTCCTGGCCTTGGCAAAATAAACATTGTTTTTCCGGCAGTACCTCCGGATCTTTTTGAACCACAAAATCATGCGGCCGTTTGCCCCGTTCTGTGGAAATAATTACCCATCTGCCGATAATCGGATCTTTGCGCAACTGCGACATAAAAAACTTACCCCTTATTCTGACTTAATTAAATATCTCTTTAATTTTAAGATTATGCCCATTTACAAAATCATACGCGCTCATTGCTTTTTTACCTTCTAGCTGCAAAGTTTCAATCAGCAAAGCTTGGCTGCCGGTCTTAACCACAATCCCCACATGCTTTTCAATTTGAATAATTCCTCCAGGAGTTTGAGCCTCAGATTCGAAGCAATCAAAAGTCATAACCTTGGTTTTAAGGATTTTCAGCAATTTACCTTTGTAATAAGTAAACGCGCATGGCCAAGGCAATAGACCCCTTACTTTATTATGAATAGACGCGGCACTATCCTGCCAGTTAATCAAGCCATTTTCTTTTTTTAATTTTTTCGCTATTGTAACTTTCGCTTGATCCTGCGCCACAAGTTTTACTTGTTTTTTTTTAATCTGCTCAATTGCCTCAAGCAATGCCGCAGCACCAAGCTCCGCCAGTTGCTCCAGCAGAACCACGGCATCAGCATCATTAATTTCTATAGATTTTGATAAAATAATGTCTCCGCCGTCCATCTGTTCATTCATTTTCATGATCGTAACACCGCTAAATTTATCGCCATTGATAATCGCGTAATTTATCGGCGCCGCGCCTCGCCATTTTGGCAAAAGCGAAGAATGCACATTCAGACAAAATTCCCGGGGAATCTCAAGAACTTGATTGCTTAGTTTCTGCCCAAAACTAACCACTACAAATAAATCCGCGTCAAAACTTTTCAATTGCTCGACAATTTCCGGCGCGCTGACTATTTCCGGTTGAAAAATCGGCAAATTATGTTCTTCCGCGTAAATTTTAACAGGAGTCTTGCTTAGTAATAGATTTCTCCCCTTTTTTCGATCCGGCTGGGTATAAACCGCCAGCAGTTCATGTTTTTGCCGCAGAGCTTTTAAACTGGCCAAGGAAAAATCTGATGAACCCAAAAAAACTATTTTCATAAAATATCTTTGCTACCTTCTGTTATTAGTTACATAATTCAAGAATCTGGTTTACAGTTACACTATGCCCCCTCCACACCGCAAGGCGGGCAGACGTTTCGTTTTAGGGCAACATCTATCAGCTTAAAATGTTTAACCGTGACCGTTAAACATTACCAATACGGGCTTCGGCACCAACTACCCTTTACCCGTTCTTTTTCTTTCTTTTTTAGCCATCGACCATCAGCCATTAGCCTTACGCTTTTACCTTGTGTCCTTGTGTCTTCTGTTTTGTTTGACAATACAGCTGATTTTATTTACAATACTGATTATGGAAAATACTAAAAACCTTCAGGATAATGAATTCTATCAAAAAGCCATTTCTTTATACAGAAAAAAGAACTATGAATACGCGATTGAATTATTAACCCAAGTGCTGCAAGAAAATCCTGAGCATCAGGATTGCCAGCGTTATCTCTGGGACTGTATTCGTCAAAGAAATGCGCTGCTTAAACATTCATTTTTAGCAACAATCTTTACAAAATTAAAAATATTAATCTTAACTTTAAAATTTTTCATGCTCAACATAATCCGGCCTGATGAGCAAACTTTGGAACTTATCAAAAACATAATTCTCCTTGACCCGAATAATATATCCGCTTTATTCAAACTCTCCGCTGTTCATTCCCAGCGTAATCAAAAAACTCTGGCCATAGCGGCATTAGAAGAAATCCTCAGCATTGATAAAAACAATCTTTTAGCTTTAAAAATATTAGCTGATACCTATTATACGCAAAAAACTTATGTAAAAGCAAAACTTATGGCAATAAAAATTTTAGAACTGTCTCCCCGCTATCTGCCGGCAGAAAACATTTTAAATGATATTTCCGCTTTAGGAACAATTGAAAAAGGGTTTGATGAAATTAAACCAGCAACCTAGGCTTTCAGCCTAGAATTCCAAATCCCAAATCTCAAAATCCAAATAAATAATATTTGTCATTTGCTCATTTGACATTTGTCATTAATGCTTCCCAATTATACTACCATTCTCGGATCAACATCAATCGCCAGCTTTATTTTTGACGACAACTTATTATCTTTTAATAATTCTTTTATTAGTTTATTCGTGCTTAAAATATCCGCGGTATTTAAAATTAAACCCCAACGAAAATAGCCTTTTAATTTAGCAATCGGCATGGGCATTGGACCAATCACACTTATCTCCTGGTTTTTAATTTTCAGCCGCAGCTTTTGGTTAAAACTTTCCGCGGCCGCAATCACAGTTTGCTCTTCCTTAGAACGCAAAACAATACTGATTAAACGCGAAAAAGGCGGTAAATTTAACTGTTTTCTAAATACTATTTCTTTGGCATAAAAACCATGATAATCATGATTCACAGAGCATTCTATGGCATAATGCTCTGGGGTATAAGTCTGGATAATCACCTTACCCGCTGTTTTGCCTCTTCCGGCACGTCCGGCAACCTGAGTTAAAAGAGAGAAAGTTCTTTCCGAGGCGCGAAAATCCGGCAGATTCAAACTTATATCCGCGGAAATAACCCCGACCAAAGTAACATTAGGAAAATCCAAACCTTTGGCCAGCATTTGCGTGCCGACGAGAATATCGATTTTTTTATGTTTAAAATCATCTAAGGCTTCAAAATGCGCGGTTTTTTTACGCATGGAATCTGAATCCATGCGGCTGATCCTGGCTTGCGGGAAAATTCGGCACAATTCACTTTCCACTTTTTGCGTACCGGTTCCCAGATAATTAATATAGTTCCCATTGCACTCAGGGCAGAGATTTACCGCCGGCCGCGCATAGCTGCAGTGATGACAAATAAGCTGTTTTTTATCGCAATGAAAAACCAAAGCCAGACTGCATTTTGGGCATTGGAGAATATAACCGCATTTCTGGCAATTAACAAACGTGGAAAAACCTCGCCGATTGAGAAAAATAATTATCTGCTCTTTATTTTTCAAACAACGGCTGATATTATCCTCGAGAACTTTCGACAATAGCGGCAAACGCTTGGTACGAATCGACTGATTGCGCATATCAACAATTTGCACATACGGCAATTCACTGCCTTTTATTCTTTCCGGCAATTCAATTAATTTAAATTGTTTTGTTTTCGCGGCATAGTTTGATTCCAAGCTCGGAGTAGCACTGCCTAAAATCACTGTGGCTTGAGCGATTTGCGCCAGTTTTATTGCCGTATTAATCAGATGATACCGCGGAGTATCTTCTTGCTTATAAGTATTTTCATGTTCTTCGTCAACCACTATCAAGCCCAGTTTTTTAAAAGGACTAAATATCGCCGAACGCGGGCCAATCACAATTTTTGCCTGGCTGTTTTTGATTCTCTGCCATTGAGTGAATTTTTCTCCGGCGCTTAAACGACTGTGCACCAGCGCGATTTTTTCTTTACCGAATTTTTCCGTAAATCGCTGCACGGTTTGCGGTGTTAGCGCGATTTCCGGAATAAACACCAAAACATCGCGCTCTTGCTGTAAAGCTTGTTCAATTGCCCCGAAATAAACTTCGGTTTTGCCGCTGGCCGTAACTCCGTGCAAGAGAAAAACATTAAACTCCTGCTTATCCATACTTTGTTTTAATTGCAGCAAAGCTTTATTTTGATCTTTGTTTAAAATATTTTCTCCTGTTTTTTTTTCATAATCAATACCTGGGATCAATTGACTAGCCAGCCGGGGTTTAATCGAAGTTTTTCCTTTTTTAAACGGCATGGCAATCGCCGCGTCAATTGCCTCACCCCAGGAACATAAATAATAATCCGCGATCCAACGGGTTAGCTCAAGAATTTCAGGAGATAATATCGGTTCTTTATCAATAATTGATTTAATCTCCTTGATTCGCGCAATCGCTGAAGAATTACTGATTCCGACAATGAAGCCGACAATTGTTCTGTTGCCAAAAGAAATCCAAACTCTTTTGCCGATCCGCACTAAAGGCTGTAAAACTTGCGGCACGGAATAATCAAAAACATCATTCAGCGGTAAATTAATCGCGACTTGCACAAATTTATTTTCCGACATATTCTCACATTCTATTTTAAAACCATTAAACCAATTAATTATCCGGGAAATAAGCCCTGGGCTCCCACGGTAAGTAAAGTCACAATGCAGGCCGCGATAAAAACTCCCAGGCCAATTGCCCAAAATGAAGCTTTTTTATTTAAACCAAATAAAAAAGCCGCGATTGCTCCGGTCCAGGCTCCGGTCATCGGCAAAGGAATTGCCACTAAAATCACTAATCCTAAAAGCTCATATTGCTCGACTACTTTTGACCTTTTTCTGGTCCGTTCAAAAAGCCAATCAAAAAACCTATCCAGAACTTTGACTTTTCTTAATAATTTCGCGATTGGCTCAAGCAAATATAAAAGCGGTAATACTGGAAGCATATTGCCCAGCAGGGAACAGAAAAAAACCGTTTTAATTCCCATGCCCATTTTGAACAGCCCATAAGGAATTGCCAAGCGTAGTTCAACAACCGGCATGGCGGCGATAATCGTAATTATCCATTCCGGAGAAAGTCCGTTTAAAAAAATCACCAGTTTATCAATAATCATCACTTTGCCATCCTTTTTCACCGATCAGCGGCACAAAAACACAGCCGCATTTTTCTGTTTTAAAAATCTGATTATTCTTTTTTTCAATCAATGTAAGCGTTTGAAAACCTCGATTGCCCACGGGAATAATTAATTTACCATTATCCTTTAATTGTTCAATTAAAGGCATTGGCACTTGCGGCGCGGCCGCTGTGGCAATAATCGCGTCATAAGGTTGAAATTGGGCCAAACCTAATGTACCGTCACCCTCATGCGCCTGAATATTATTAATCCCGAGAAGCTTAAATTTTGCTTGAGCCCGCGCGGACAAATGGGTAATTCGCTCAATAGTATGAACTTGTTTAGCCAAAGCAGCTAGAATCGCGGTCTGATAGCCGCTGCCTGTGCCCAGTTCTAAAACTGTTTCATTACCCTTAAGTTCCAACAGCTCGGTCATCAAAGCAGCCATATACGGCTGGGATATGGTCTGGCCCGCGCCGATGGGCAAAGGACAATCCTCATAAGCGGAATTAATCAATTCCACAGCGACAAATTCATGCCGCGCCAACGCGGAAAATGCGGCAAGAACGCGTTCACTTTTTATCCCGCGGTCGATAAGCTGGATTTGGACCATCTGTTTTCTTTGCGCTATAAAGTTCATTGCTTTTATTTACTAAATATGCTTTTGCTAATTAAATTAAAAAATCTAATTGTATCAAAAATCGGATTTATCAAACTGCGATTATTAGCATATATACTTTTAATTGGAATTGATTCGATTTTATATTTATATTTTGCCGCTTGAATCAAAATCTCGGATTCAGTATCGTATTTAACAGTCAAGAGGTTTAGCTTTTCCAGCACTGGACAGCGAATCAATCGAAAGCCGCATTGACTGTCTGGGATTTTTGTTTTGGCAATCAAAGAAATCAGCAAAGAAGTAAATTTATTGGTCAATCTGCGCGGCAAAGACATACCTTGCGGATGCCCCATCCGATTACCAATTATTATATCCGCGTTAGAATGCAGCGCGTGATTAATGAAATTATTAATCTCTTGCGGCAAATGCTGTCCGTCAGAATCCATAATTACCACAGCATCATAATTATTATCCTGGATAAATTTAAAGCCAGTGCGCAGGGCCTGGCCTTTACCTTTATTATCCTGATGGCTGATAACAATAGCTTGCGCTTGCCGGGCAATCGCCGCGCTATGGTCAGTTGAGCCATCGTCAACAACAACAACATCCAAGCCATAGGCACGAATCTGATTTATCAGCTTGCCTATGGCTCTTTCTTCATTATAAGCCGGAAGTAAAACACAAACTTTCATGATCATTCATTAACTGCTATGGTTTTAGCTTTTAAACTACTTCTGATTTGCCTGCTTTCCAAAACTCATGAAATATAAACCATTGTTTTGGATATTTTTTAATTATTTTTTCAATTACCTTAACATACTGCTCAGTAATTTTTCTAATATCAGCCTGTTCATCACCGGTGTATTCAGGATAAATCGGCTGTTCAAAAACATACTTAAAATATAGATCATTATTTTCATCCCGAATCACAAAAGCCGGAACAATTGCCGCTTTTGTCCTCAGACTCAAAACAGCCGGGCCTTTGGGCGCGAGCATTGTTTTTGAGAAAAAATCAACCTGAATTCCGTTTTCTCCGGAAAAATCCCGATCGCCTAATATTCCGACAATTTCATTGCGTTTTAAGGCAGCGAAACATTTGCGCACGCTGACTCCCACGGGAATAACATTAACCCCTTTGCTTTGTCTTTGCTCCGAGAAAAAATCATCTATCTTGCTGTTCGTATGCGTTAAAGCCACGGCATTCATCTTATAGCCCAGAATCCCCATCACCTGAGCGCAAAGTTCCCAATTACCCAGATGCGCTGTCAGGCCAATGACTCCATTGCCTTTTTTCAGCGCCTCATCCATATAATCCAGGTTTTCGATTTTTATAAATTCTTGGACAAACTGCTTATCGACTTTTGCCGCCCGGAAAAAATCCACCAGATATCTGCCGAAGTTAGCATAGATATAACGCGGATATTTAACCAGATCAGGTGTATCTTTACCTACAATGCACTTAAGGTTTCCCAGCATTGCTCTGCGTTCTCCCCGGCTAAAAAAAAATTTAAAACCAGTGATAAAAACACCGATGCGATAACCTAATTTTCGCGGGATAAATAGAGCAAAAGATTGACCAATTCTATACAAAAAGTACAATATCATTTATCTGTATTATTTCTTTGTTTTGTTTTCTATTAGGTCTAGAATAAGATCAGCTGCTTTGATTGCGGATTGCGGCTGTGCGTGCTTCTGTGTATTTAATTTCATTTGTTCCAGTTTTTTCGGATTATTTAAAAGATCTTCAATCAATACCGCGGCATCCAAAGGATTTTTTGCTTTTACAGCCACGCCTTCACTAAGTAAAAACTCAGTATTTTTTGCCTCCTGCCCAGGAATCGGGTTAACAATAACCAGTGGAAGATTTTTAGTCAGCGCTTCCGCTGTTGTTAAACCGCCGGGTTTCGTAACCACAATATCCGATATATCCATCAGCATTTCAACTTCCCGGGTATAGCCCAACACTGCCATTTTCTTTCTAAATAAAAGCTTTCTTTTTTCCAGCCAATTGCGCAGCTTTTTATTGGTTCCGCAAACCACGATAATTTGAAAAGGCTTTTCAATAGTATTTACCGCGTAGATAAGATCTTCAATCGGACCTAAACCTTGACCGCCGCCCATAATCAGAATTGTCATTAAATCATCATTCAGCCTCAAGCTTCTGCGCGTGGCCTCTTTATTCGTAGATTTAAAAAATTTAGGACTTATTGGTATGCCATAAGGAAAAATCCGGTCTTTTTCAATCCCACTGCTGATAAATCGTTTCTTACACTGTTTACTAGGCACAATATACGCGGTTACATTATCATACATCCAATAAGAATGCGGCGCGTAATCCGTTAAAACTCCGATTAAAGCAAAATCCCGCTTACTCTTCTTTTTAAAATCAGCAACCATGCCGCAGGGAAATGCCTGAGAACAAGCAATAACATCAGGATTGAATTTGGATATCAGTTTTTCCAGCTTCTTGGAATTTAATTTATGAATAAGCTTCCGGAATTTTCGAGTGCGGCGCACTATCTTGGGATTATCATAAAGATATTCCCAGACCTCAGGCTTTATTTTAATAACTTTATTGTAAATGCTATTAATTACCTTTTCCAGTACGGGATTTGTGTAGTTAAAACAATTCATGTTCATAACTTTCACATCCGTACGCGCCAAGTATAAAGCTTCTTCTATGGCCTTGGTAGCACGATGGTGCCCGGAATTATTGGATATATATAGTAATAATACTCTTTTCATAGCTCTCTTGGTTGATAATAGATAATACATATTATCATAAAAAAACTCAGATATCAAGAAATCA
>JAHITE010000073.1 GCA_018817585.1 Candidatus Omnitrophota bacterium | reverse complement strand
TCTACATACCCGCGCCACTGTGCCGAGTTTCTGTACTGCCTCTTTTTTTCTGCTGGCATAATAACACCCTCCTTTTTCTGGTTAGGTGTTATTTTATCGAATATGTCAGGGCTGGGCAACATGGGTTGGTCATACGCTTACTGCGAATCAGGATTCACTTCAGGAGGGATGTAATAGGTTGAGGGCGATTATTTCTGATTTACCGGTTAATCAACAAATGGCTGATCTTTTGGTCAAATTACTTATGCGGATGGAGAAGAAGTTAATCACAGGCGGAGTGGATGATTCTAATGGCATTGTGGGAAGATTAGCCGGTGAAATTGTTAACGTGCTTGAAGAGTTCGCCCAAATTGATCCTGCCTGTATTGACGCGTTTAAACCGCTTTGCAAGAAAGAATATTGTTTCGGCTGGGAAGATTCTCTTGTGTGTATTTATGATGAAAGAGGTTATCAGAATACAAGGAGGAATAAAAAATTTATTGATTCTAAAACAGCTGATTTGATTATAGAAAAGATGTATGATGCTTTGGGGCATGATATTGTGACACAGTTTACGAAGCATGGGAGTAGTGCTAAAGATATGATACGCTTTATGCCTGTATCTAAAACTTGCCAGGATGCTCGAAAAAAAAGAGGGTTAACCATTAAGCAGATAGCAGCTTCCATTAAAGTTCCGCAATATCGGTTAAAGGATATAGAAGAAAATTCATTTAACAGGATAATTCGAAATATTTTAGAACGTTATGTGGAATTCCTCGATTTAAAAGAGTGGTTTAATGAATGGATTAAGAATAATCAAGACGTTTATAAACTGCTAGATAAAGAGAAAGTATAAAGAAAGTAGAATATCATGCTACTTATCAGAGTAACTCAAAAACTACAAAAAGAAATGGGATTGAAACTTTCTGATTTGGCTTTTTTGTGGGAATACCCCTTGCTATTTATGTTATATATGGTATATTTGTTATAGAGGGTATCTTTAAAGGGAGGAGTTAATGGAAGTTATAATTACTAGCTGGGCTTTGAACTCCTATTTGGAAATGAAGCACAGTAGAGTATTTAGTAAGGCGGAATATAAAGAGGAAATTCGTCCGGATGTATTGCTTTTAAAGCAATATCCCAATAATCCGAAATTCGTAAACGACAAATTTTGGTCGATTGCAACTGATAGGACAGGCAATAAAATACAAGATGGATATAAAATGAAATGGCATCAAGTTGGAGATGGTAGAGTTCAACTTCGTCTTACAGTGGGAATTTTTTCTGAAGCTTTTCTTTGTGAGGCATATGTTAAAGAAAATACTAAAGCAGAGAAAAGACAAATGGCAAGGTTTAAAGTTTATTTACAAAAAATAAGACAAAATGAATACGTGGAAAACGGGAGGTTGTCATGACTACTCAAACATTAACAGCACATAAGAATGTTGAGCTTATTGAAATTGGGCATCAAATGAATAAAGTAGGTTTATCTGAAGATTTTGTCTCGTCTGCTGTTCGTGTTGCTTTTGAATATGAAGGTGTTTATGATCTCATGAAGATGTGGTCTGAGGAGACTGATGAAGAAGAGAAAAATGAGATTGTTGCCGACATTCAAGATATGATTGACGAGTGCTTGCAAAAAGAAAAAGTTGAAGGGACTTATATTAGGTTTGACGACTTGGAGCAAATTGCTAATCATATCCGTATTTTTAAAGACAATTTAAGAATTATCGTGGAAAAGAATGGTGGGCTTAAAAAGCTTACTGTATTAACAGGTATTCCTCAACCTTCTTTGTCTAGATTTTTTAGTTCCAATACCATTCCAAGAAGAGTAACTTTATTAAAAATAGCAAGAGCCTTAAATTTGAGTCAGATTCAAATTGCAACAGAATGGACCCGTTAATCTTGGTGATTCGACAAATTGTTCTGGACGATTACAATCATCAAAACATCTGAAAATTCGCTATTTTGCTGTAAACACCACTTTAAATCTCTCCCCATGTCGTGAAAGCGTAAGTCCAGCATAGAAATATACAGAAAAGTTCGGTTTTTTGGGGTTGCGGGGAGCCAATAATTAACCTCGAACTTATGTTTGAGGTAATATAAAAGCCCCAATTATCTGATGATAATTGGGGCTTTTCCATGTCTTGTCACTTCAAATGGTTAGGGCTATATTTTTGACGATCTTACCTGTAATAGTTATAGGTTTATTCCACTCCTTCACCTCCTCAAAAGGCAAAAGTAAAAAGCAATGCTAATGACGGCGATATGTCTCAAAATGGGGCCTTATTTAATGCAATGCATTTAATCCGCTTATAAATAATGGTTCTTTCGTATTTAGTGTAACAATCTGGGATTTAATAGCCCGCAATGCTGATGAATTTTTAGCAAGAAGTAATGGACATCACGGTAACCATAAGCCATTCTTTTTAACCGTTTAATTTTATTGTTAAATCCTTCCGATATAGCTGAAGTAACTTTCTTTTTAAACCAGTTAAGAATAAATTGCCTCTTGTATTGAAAACTCTCGCCTAATCCTATGAAAGCTTCAATCTATAATACTCCCCATAATTGATAGAGATAGATGAGGTATTGACAATAAATAAAAGTTTTGTTAAACTAAAAAAAGATTATACTGGGTAGTTTAGCGCGGGTTTATTATCTGAAACATTTATTAAAAGAAAGTAATTGATTAAAATTTATGTTTATGGATTTATGTGACGCAATTACCCTGTACAGAAATAAAAAAACTTTCTTCCTAGGAAAGAGGCTCTGTCAAGCTGATCAGATCAAACCTAATTTCTCCCCAAAAAATAATTTATGTTTTTAAATAGGGTATTTGTGAAGTTAACATTTTAAAAATAAGGTGCTATACTAAGCCTTGAAAACCTGAGAGGGGGGGGACGAATAACTATGATTACCGGGCAGTTGACTGTAAAGTTTTAAACCAATACAACATGATTATGTAAAGAGTTGAAAACGCTGAAAAAAATACAAAAGAGTTTATTGCAGATAGCAGCGATACTGGTTTTATCAGTGGCCATGAGTATTTGGCCTTCGGAGTCAAAAGCCGAAGAGGAGATAAGCTTTGCCATGCTGCCCCAGATGGCAAACACGATTGCTTTTAAGAAATGGAAGCCGATTCTGGATTATCTGGAAAAACAAACAAATTATAAGTTTACCCAGATTTTTCCTAAAGATTTTGACGAGCATGTGAAACTTTGTTAGGAAGGGAAAATAGATTTTGGCTGTATTAGAAATGGAATGCTAAATGTTATGAAAGATAAGCTAGATTTATCTGAAATAAAAATCTTAGCAGAAACTCCCCATTATCCGGCTTGGGTATTTTCACACAAAGATACGCTTAATTCTAAGATTGTAAAAACAATAGAACAGGCTTTGCTGGAAATTCCGGAAAGTTTATTTAAAGAAGTGGAGCTTCCGGGAAAACCAACGGGTTTTGTCGAAACAACCGACGCGGAATTGGATTCTATAAGGAATGTCGCGGATAAGGTTAAAATCGAATACTAGTTGAAAATGTTTTTATACCCCCCCCTGAGACTTAAAAGCCCGGGGGATGGGTTTTATGATAGTGATAGTAGTGATAGAAAAGGAAGCATATGAAATTTTTTTCAATAATTAAATCCAAATTGGGGAGAAAATTTGTTTTTTTAGTCGGAATAATTTGTTTGATTGTATTGGGACTGCTAAGCTTTTTTTTGATTAATCAGCAATATAAAGGCCTGAATATTTCCAAGGAAAAACTAAGTGAGATTTTAACTCTTGATTCTGAAAGAGCAATTAATTCTATGGAAGAGATTGGCTGTGAAACTAAAGACAGATTGCTTATTTCTTTACAGGGAAAAGGAACCGCGATGAGCTTGCTTTTAAGCTCAATAGGAATTAACCCGCTTTTAAGTAATGATTCCGATACCTTGAATACTTATGTCGCGGCAGTATGCGCGGATAATCAAGTTGTTTACGCGCAGTATTTTGATAAAAAAGGGGTTGCTTTAACCCATAATTTTCAAGCCTTGGAACAGAAACAGGATTTAATGGAAATTGAGCAGCCCATAGAACTAGAGGGGGAATTTCTAGGTACATTTAAAATTGGATTATCAAAAAAGTCAATTATTCAGACTGTTGAGGCGGTTAATGAGGACATTAATGCTACTATTGAATTGAATAAGTCGAATATGGAAGATACACTGCGAAAGACAGACAAATTTATTTATAAATCCATAGTCAGCGCTACGATTACCTCTGTAGTTCTAACACTTATTATGATTTTTGTTTTAATATTTTTTGTTTCAAATGTTTTTATCAGAACAACTCTTATTCCGATAAATAAGATAAAAGATGCGGCGATGGCAGTAGCCGAGACCGGAGATTTAAATCAAACTTTGGTTTTTGAAAGTAAAGATGACTTGGGTGTGCTCGCGGAGGCTTTTAATTATCTGCTATTCAGTATGTATAATATTGTTAAGGAGATCGTAATCAGCTGCGAAAATATTTATAATGTGTCAGGAGGATTCGCGACTATTACCCAGCAAATGAATGCCGCTTCTCAAGAAATAGCTAGTACCATGCAAAGAATAAGCCAAGGTGTAAACAGCCAAGTGCTAAAAGTAGAAGAATCTTCTTTGTCAATGAAAGAGATGACCGAATCATTGAAAACAATTGTTGCCAACGCGGAAAATTCCGCTAAATCCTCCGAAGAAGCGACTCATATTGCTCAGTTAGGAGGAAAAACAACGATAGAAGCTGTGCAGAGTATGAATAGTCTTAGTAAAATAGTTTTGGATGCGGCACAAACTATTCGAAATTTAGGAGAAAGATCGCAACAGGTCGGGGATATTACTGAGACAATTACTTCTATCGCGGATCAGACCAATCTCTTGGCTTTAAACGCGGCAATAGAAGCAGCCAGAGCCGGGGACGCGGGAAGAGGTTTTGCGGTAGTGGCGGAAGAAGTAAAAAAACTGGCTGAAGGTTCGGCGCGAGCGGCTAATAAAATAGGCAATCTTACAAGGGAAATTCAGTTGGAGATACAAAAAGCAGTTGTTTCAGTTGAAAACGGGGTTAAAGAGGTGGATATAGGAAAAATAGTGGTAGAAAAGGTTTCGGTGAGTTTAAATGAAATAATTAATGCCATCGGGCAGTCGACAGCAATGGCTAAAGAAATTTCTACGGCAACAATAGGACAGCTTGAAAATACAATGCATGTTTTATCCGCGGTAGATGAGATTGCTATAATTGCAGAGCAAAGCGTTTGTGCTGTGGAACAGACTTCTTCCAATATCGAGGAACAAAGCGCTTCTATGGAGGAAGTGTCTAGTTCTGCCCAGAGGCTGGAGAAAATGGCATATGATTTAAGTAATTTGGTAAATAAATTTAAAGTGGAAAAAAATGAATCAGTTGATTCCTCGCAAGCAGCTTTTGTAAAAAACACCAGAACTAAATAAGTAAAGGGTCTGTGGGAACCTATGTCCGTGGGGAATGATCGCTTATTAGCCGCTTGATACTTGCCGCTTGACACTTGCTTTTTCTGTGTATTTATGATATGTTTAGCTATATTGTGGAGGAATGGTCCCGCCGCAGCGGGACAGTCTGAGCAAACGGCTTGAGCACGAAATTTGCCATATGTAAGTTTGAAATAAAATAAAAATATCGTGGAGGAATGGCTGAGCGGTCGAAAGCGGCGGTCTTGAAAACCGTTGTACTGCAAGGTACCGTGGGTTCGAATCCTACTTCCTCCGCCAGTAATACCAATTCGCACCCTTGTGCTCATCATCTAAGAGTGCAAGGGTTTGAATTTTTGTATGCGCCACGTAATAAAGCATACAGAAGCATACAGAAGCATACAGGGTCAGACCTCCACTTTAGAAAGTAGTTGCGCAAATGGAGGCGTTCATCAAAGTGTCAAAAAACTAATTACAAGATAGAGTGGCAGGTTAAATTATTGACAAATCCCCATTTTTCTCTTAACCTATAATTAAAGCCATCAGGACACAAGGTCATAAGTATACTCTCAGTATAAACTTATAAAGGAAAAAAGGATATCTATGTCAAAAGGACAAGATAATACAAAAATATCCTACGAAGTCGATCCTTTTAATCGTCTTATCATTAATGATTCCAGTAAACAAAGCAATCTCTCCAGATTCAGACAAGTTCTTGATGGCCGGTTCAAAATCGATAAAAATAATACATTAACTTATCATATCAAAGCACCCACACCGCAAGGTACAGAACTTCCCCATCAAGTAAAACTCGAAGGTAAATGGGTTTTAGATAAAGATCATAATCTATGCATATCACTTAATAAATTGGGCAGGGAAACTTTGGGCGATAAGTTGACTTTAAAGGGTGAAATTATCGATACTTCCAAAAATTCTCTCGCGTTTAGCCTTATTACCCACACTAAAGATAATATGCAATCAATATATATCCTTAAACTCCAAGGAGCATGGCAGGCGGATAAGAATAATCGTTTAACTTTTAGAATCCAGAAGGAAGATGGCAGTTGTGATTTTCTGACTTTTAAAGGTACCTGGGAGATCAACCCCGCCACTGGACGTAACAGCGGGGCAGGTAAACATTACATCATCTATAAATATGAAAAATCTCAGCTGATAACCAAGAAAAAGGCAATCCATATCCTGACTTTCCAAGGTTATTGGGATATTAAGGATAAAGGTAGATTGTCTTATGTTATGGATTTGCAGTCTGATAGTGTGTTTAGGTTTAAAACCAGCGCGGCTGTGTTTAAAGACAAATATATTAAATATGAATTAGGTATTGGTTTGGGCAAGAGCTTGGAAGCCAGAACAATCACGCTGTTTGGCAAATGGAATATTAAAAAAGATATCGGCTTGGTATTTGAAGTTGAATATGAAAATGGAAATATTCGGGCAATTACTTTTGGCGCGGAAGCAAAGCTGACTGATAAAAACAGTATAAGTTTCGAATTAAAGAACGATCAGAATAAAAACATCAGCGCTCAGCTACAGCTATCCAGGAAAATATTAGATGGTGATGGATTGTCTTTTTTGCGGTTTTTGAAATCAAAGGATGAAGTAGCCGTTACAGTAGGCGCAGGCTTTCGTTGGTAGCGGGGCTGCAGCAAAATTCGCATATTCTGCGTTACTTGCTCACTCGCTTGTGCGGCGTACTTACATTGTACGCCTCCTCGCTTGTTCGCAAAAGCCTTGTATCTGCGGATTTTTCAAGAGCCCCGATATTTGGTGCTTTGTTAAGGGAAAGAAAGGGATAATATGGATTGGATAATTGATCTAACTGGGAAGTATTGGTTGATTGCAATTTTAGCAAGTGTGTGCTGGGGAATCTATGGCTTAAATTACGAAAAGAATAAAATAGAAGAAAAAGGAGACCTTAAAAAGTTAAATAAAAGCGGCAAGGAAGTTAAGAAAGAAAACATTTTTAGCTTTTGGTGGAAAGATAAAATAGAGGCATTAGGAATATTATTTTCTGAGTTTATAGGTTCTTTTTCGGGGTGGTATTGTCTTTTTCTTCTTGCGACCAGGTGGTGTAAACCTGTAGAACTTGG
>JAHITE010000072.1 GCA_018817585.1 Candidatus Omnitrophota bacterium | reverse complement strand
ATCTGCTTACCTATAACAAGACCACTAATATTTTTCGGCAGTACATTTACCAATTTTATAATTTTTAATGCAAATTTATAGCTTTTATCTTTTATATCCATACAACTCATCACTCATAATTCGTAACTCATAACTATTCTTTTTCCTGTTCCATCAACTGCTTTACATACTTTGCGACTTTATGATCTGGAAATTCCTCTAAAATCCGATTATATATTGCCCGCATTTTAACTGGATCATTTAGTTTTTCTTTATAGATTTGGGCCATGACCATTAAGGTATCAGGGCCTAGTTTATATTTAGAGTCTAAGCTTTGCATATAGTTTAGCGCGTCATTCCAGCTGCTCATTTCCATATACGCTCTAACAATCATATTTTCGCATAAAAGTCCGGCTTTACTATTAGGATATCTATCCGCTATTTCCTGATAATAATCAATCGCGGTTTTATACGCTTGCACCGCGGATACTGTATCTTCATTTTTCATATAATAATTGGCAATATACATGGGTACTGACAATGACTGAGAAGTTTCAGGATATTGTTTTATGATCAGATCAAACATTTTTAAAGCCTCTGACCATTCTTTCTCCTGCTCATAGCTCAGAGCCTTTAAAAATACGGTATTTGCTGACAATTCCGGATTATCCTTATATTTCTCAAGAACTTGATCATATTCTAAGCGGGCCTGATCAAATTCTTGGTTCGAGATATAAAGCTTGGCGATCTTAAATTTAGCGTCCAGAGCAAATCCCGAATCAGGCTTCGCGTCAATAATCTTTCTGTACATATCCATTACCCGCTTAAACTCATAGCTGGGCACAGATCCTTCATTAATAAAAATCGGTTTTGCCGCCTGATCAGCATGCCAGACCATTCTTTCCATTTTATACTGCTCGCTGCAGCCACTGGTCAATAACACCAGACACAAACAAAACATCACACCAATTACTCTAGTTTTTCGTATCTTTTTCATCTTTTTCCCTTTTGCTTTATTTTTTTGTAGCTTGTAGCTTGTGGCCTGTAGCGTTTAGTTTTTATTTTTTATCTTTTTATTTTTTTGCTTTTCCTGCTTTTTCTTTTAACCATGAGCTATCAGCCATCAGCTATGAGCTAAGCGCGAAGCGCTTTATTTCTTTTCCTTTATTAACAGATAGGCTTTGGTTGTGGTAATTGTGATCGCTAAATTAATAAATAATGTCAGAAAAACCCCCATGATCATTACCACAAAGCTGATCTCAGGAAAACTTCTTTTCATTAATTCAAATAAATTGGATTTTAATAAAATAATCGGAATATAGACCAATAAGGGGACAATCACGAGAAAACATGACGCGAATATATTAGTCAGAACAAAAGCCATATTTTTAAAAATCGCGGTAATAAAGTTCTTATTATCAATCATTACTGCTGTTTGGGCAAAGATAAACAAGCTTTGGACAAATGCCGCGCTGAGTAAAAACACAAACAAGAATATTGTTTTCCAAGTATCAGCGCTAATCCTCAAAAAACTCGGACCTTTCATCAATATCTTGATTAATATCCTTTTTTCAATTGATTGTAAAAATTGCATCAGAAAAAACACTAAAACCGTGATAATAACCAAATTAATATATTTAAACAATGCTTTTTTAGCCGCGGGCTTAAAACTAAATTCCTTAGTTTGACTAAACTCAGTAACCGCGCTTATTGTCATTCCCGCGACAAATGTGCCGATAATGATCGCGTTAAAGTTCTGAAAATAATTAAACAGCTGGGAAGTTAGAATAAGATTAAATGGATAATGGAGAAACTGCTCGCCAAAAAATCTTAAAACAATCGGAGAAGAAAATTTAGTAAACGGCGGCTGGATAAACACAAAAATCGCGGCAATGGCAATTAACTCAATCACAGCCATGATTGTAAACGGCATCATGATTTTGCTTCTTTTCGCGCAAACTTCTAAAAATAAACTCCAGGACTTACCAATAATCGACATTTGAGTTATTGGCTGGTTTTTCATATTATCCCCCATTGTTTTACTCCTGACTACTTTTATAATCTAAATGATTGCTAAACTCACTGTTAATTATATAAACAAAATTAATCAAAGAAAGTGTTGATTTTTTTAGAAACTTCCACTATTCAACACTGTTGTTTTTTTTAGACACAATAATCAAAAAAAATTGATAACGTTGAAGTATACCTGATAGCATTACTTTTGTCAACTGATCAACATGTTTATTTACATATAGTTACGTATTCAAAAAATAGAAAAAAATAACGCCCAGAGGTTAATCTCTCTTCCCTGAGCGTTATTTTATTTTACAACTATTGAGCAAAATTGTCAACACTTTTAATAGCTAATAGTTAAGAACCATCAGCCAAGCTCTTCTTACTTTTTTCAGTATTGCGTCTTGCGTTATTTATAAGTTAGTTCTTTTTACTTTACGAACTTTCAACTTTATTCGCTAATCGCCTTTTGCTTTATGCTTTTTTCCGTTTAAAACTGATCATACCCAGCAAAGCTGGTCCAAACAACAGCATTGTTGCTGGTTCTGGAACCGCATTATTACCCGGGTCTACCTGTTCTTGAATTTCCTGAACTTTAATAGCAACAAAAGCCTGTGTAAACGAATTCGCGGTTAAGCCGCCAGCACGCAACAAATTCAAATCCCAGTTTGCTCCGCCAGTAGCCAAAGCAAGCTCTACATAATTCTCACGCGTTGTGCCATAATCAGAATAAAAAGCTGAAGTTCCTGGATTGACCGTTGTATATCCGCCTGCCCCATCCGCGATATAATCAATACCAGCAGAATCTTTTCCTAAGACATACGCAGATTCAGCTGAATTATAGTAGCGGGCATCAACAACCGCGTTCAGTAATGCGTTCTGACCTTGTAAATTTGCCAGCAGACTAGCATAAGTAACTCCACCATAGCCAGCTATAGTATCCCGATCTTCATCTGTAATTAATATGTAATTTACTGCTGCGCCTGCGCGGAAACTTAAATTATTCATCGCATAGCTGATTCCCGCATAACCATCCTCAGTGCCTCCTGAAATCTCTAATAATCCGGTTGATAGCGGCAATGTCTGCAGGCCATTGATTGTTCTTGGAACCACATATCTGTTTCCAAAACCAATCAGCGCGTATTGATTATCAGTTACCCCTGCGGTAACCAGTGCTGCCTGAAGACTGCTTACCATCCCATTAATCCAGGAATGCTCTCCAGCCATAGAGCCTGACTCATCAACAACCAATACAATGTCAGCACCATTTACAACCTGCGCCAATGCCTGAGATGAAAAGCTAAAAACCAGACAAACAATACCCATAAAAACTAAAATGTTTTTCATGTCCTCCCCTTTCAAGGTTAAAAGTTATTATAAACTTTTCTAATATATATAATGAAAGAGGATGCGTCACAAGACTCTTCCTCTGTATTTTTCATCTAACTATTATTATAAGTTTTGCATTCATAAGGTTATCGCCATTCTGTAATATAAAATACTCGTCAAATAACATCGTCATT
>JAHITE010000071.1 GCA_018817585.1 Candidatus Omnitrophota bacterium | reverse complement strand
TATTACAAAAAATTTATGATAATAAGCACGCAACATTTATTGAATTTATTCAGCATATTATCGGGCTCACTGAACTTCACTCGTTCTCAGAGACAGTTAATGAATCTTTTGATGCATTTATTCGCACCCATACAACATTCAGCAAGCAACAAATTCAATTCTTGCTTATGTTGAAAGATTATATTATTGATACGGGTAGCGTGTCAAAACGCGACCTTGTAGACGCGCCGTTTACTCAATTACATCCTCATGGAGTGATGGGTATGTTTTCTCAAAATGAAATGGAAGAAATATTTAATTTCGCAACGACACTGTTGTAATAAACGAAAGGTTTTTAATGTCGATCATAAAATTACGTTCATATATTGATAAATTATGGAATAAATTTTGGAGCGGGGGAATATCAAATCCTTTGACTGCCATTGAGCAAATATCCTACCTCTTGTTTATGCGTCGATTAGATGAAGAAGAAGTAAAACGTAAGCGAGATGCTGATTATTTAAATGAAAAATATAAATCTATATTTGACGGAACATTTACTTTGCCGAACACAGATATAAAAATAAAAAAAGAGACTTTACGCTGGAGTCATTTTAAGCAAATGCAGCCAGATGAAATGCTTGCTCATATGCAAACAAAAGTTTTTTTGTTTATTAAACAGCTGAATAAGGAAGATAGCCCGTTTACAAAACATATGCAGGATGCAGTATTTCTTATTCCTAAACCTTCACTCCTTGTTGAAGCTGTAAATATTATTGATCTAATTTATGCGGAAATGGAAAAAGACTTTGAAGAAGGCGGTGATCCTTTTACGGACACGCAAGGAGATATGTATGAATATTTACTTTCAGAAATTGCAACAGCAGGAAAAAACGGACAATTCCGCACGCCTCGTCATATTATTAAATTGATTTGTGAACTTGTTATTCCTAAATTAGGCGATGTTATTTGTGACCCGGCATGTGGAACGGCAGGGTTTTTATTAGAATCGTATCAATATATTCTTACACAGCATACGACTAAAAAATACTTAAAAGAAAGTCCAGATGGATTTTGGCGCAGCACCTTAGCGGATAAATTGACAGATAGCCGGATTTGGAAACAGTTGAGAGAAAAAACATTTTATGGATATGATTTTGAAGCAACAATGGTGCGCCTTAGTCTTATGAACCTTTTATTGCATGGTATTACTTGTCCTCAGATTGATCGCGTAGATACGCTTTCTAAAAAATACAATGAAGATAATAAATATGATGTAATGCTCGCAAATCCACCATTTAAAGGGAATATTGATAAAGGGGATATCAACGAGGGTTTTTCTTTGGCGACTACAAAAACAGAGCTTCTTTTTGTAAATAGAATTTATACATCATTAAAAGTTGGTGGTCGTTCTGGTGTGATTGTACCGGATGGTGTGCTGTTTGGTTCAAGCAAAGCCCATACAAATTTGCGAAAAATGCTTATTGAAAAGTGTGAGCTTCAGGGGATTGTATCTATGCCAAGTGGAGTTTTTAAGCCGTATGCAGGGGTAAGTACAGCAATCTTAATTTTTACAAAAGTTTACAATATTACAGACAAAGAACATAAGCCGGCTACAGATAAAGTGTGGTTTTATGATATGACATCAGATGGATATTCTTTGGATGATAAACGCACCAAACTTGATGAAAAACCCTTGCCTGATATTGTCACGGCGTGGAAAGAACGCAATAAACAAGCCGAGAATGACCGTACTGCGCAATCTTTTTTTGTTTCAGCAAAAGAAATCATAGCTAACAAATATGACCTCAGCATTAATCGTTATAAAGAGATTGTTTATGAAGAGGTGAAATATGATAAGCCTGAGGTGATTTTGGGGGATATTTTAGCTCTTGAAAAAGAAATTATTAAAGGAATAGAATTGTTGAAAAAAGAGGTTGAGAATGTATAGGTTTGGCAATGTTTTTAACTTTCGCACAAAATCAAAGATTAAGGCGGGAGCGGGAAATGCTGAGGGGAAATATCCTTTTTATACTTCTAGCACGGAGTTGAACAAATATGTTGGAGAGTATTTATTTGATGGCCAGAGTTTGGTTTTTGGAACAGGAGGCATTGCAAGCGTTCATTTTGCTCAAAACAAATTTGCTGTTTCAACAGACTGTTTGGTGGCTCATACAAACAAAGAAGATATTAACCCCAAATTTGTGTACTATTATCTTTCTGGGAATATGCATGTTTTGGAGCAAGGTTTTAAGGGAGCAGGATTAAAACATATTTCAAAAACATACATTTCTGATATTGTTTTTCCTAACTTTATTCGTTCAAAACAAGATCAGATAGTTCAAATATTAGATATTGCTAATAGTCTTCGCCAAAAACGCAATCAGCAAATTGATTTAATCGACGACTTCCTCAAGTCAACCTTCATCGATATGTTTGGCGATCCAGTAAAGAATGAAAAAAGTTGGGAGATAATATCCTTAAGCCATAAAATACTTGATGTTAAAAATGGAATTACTAGACGAAGAAAAGAGATGTTGAATGAAGGGAATATAGTCTTGAGATTGCGGGATATACGGGAAAATAAGATAGATTTCAGAGAGCTAAACCGTATTAAATTAGATAATAATGAAAAAAATAAATTTAATGTTGAGATTGGTGATTTATTATTTATACGTGTGAATGGAAATCCTGAATATGTTGGGCGATCAGCCGTGTTTAATGGTTATAATGAAGAGGTTTTTTTTAATGATCACATTATGAGGGTAAAAATCGATAAGTGCGAGGTAAATGTTGTTTTCCTTTGTTTTTTATTGAATTCGTCATATGGCAAGAGACAAATAGCTCTTTATAAAAAAACATCAGCTGGGCAACATACGATTAACCAAGAAGGATTAGGGAAAATTAGATGTTATTTACCTCCGATTGAATTGCAAAACAAATTTGCTCAAATTGTCAAACAGGAAGAGCGAATAAAACAAAAGATGCAAAAAAGTGTAGATGAGATGGACAATTTGTTTGATGCCCTCATGCAAAAGGCTTTCAAAGGAGATTTATGATTGAAACTAAAATTTGCACATATTATCAAGATTTGTTAAATGCGCAATATTATGTTTCTGAAATATTTGAACATGCTTTGACTCGTGGGGAAATTCGGGAGGAGTTTTTAAAAGAAATATTTTTAAAGCGCAATAACTCTTTGCAAATATACTCAGGTATGTTGTTTAGTGGGGCAGCGCAGAGTGGACAATGCGATTTGTTGATTACTAAAACAGGCGTTCCTATTTCACCATTTGGAAGTAAGATTGCAATGGATGTTAGGCATTGTAAAATCGTGCTTGAGGTCAAGAGTAATGCGAAAGGGTCAGATTTTAGAGATTGCAATGAAAAAGCAGAAAAAATTAAATCTCTTAATCTACAGCATGTTCCGAAGTATGGTATGTTTTGCTATAACTATGCATTAACAAAAGAAACAGTAATGAAACGATTTGGCTTTCAGTATGATAAAGATTTAGAAGAATTTGCAGAAGATGAAAATCTTGCATTAATGTATCCGCATATTGACTTTATTGTATCAATTCAGAAAACAGATGGATACAATGTTGATGAGTTTTTCCTAATGAAAGATTCTATAAAGGGTCGTTACAACCGCATTCCAGATTATCCAGTAGTAAAAACATTATTTAATTTAGTAGATAATATTTAAACATAAAATTGATTTTAAAATATAAGCCTAGATGAGAAAATAAAATAAGGAGGGAAAATGCCAAAAGCTTTTTTGTCACACAGTAGCAAGGATAAAGGATTTGTTGAGTTTGTAGCCAAACAATTACATCAAATAAATTGTATTTATGACAAAGAAACTTTCGAAGAAGGGATGAAAACTTTTGAAGAAATAGAGAAAGGATTGGGACAGTCAGATGTTTTTGTTGTGTTTTTATCCGAATCTTCTCTAACCTCAGGATGGGTAAAAGCCGAGATGGATAAGGCATATGTCGCGCAGGGAGAAGGTGTTTTAAAACGCATATATCCTATTATAATTGATTCCTCAGTTTTACATTCAGATGAAAGAATTCCTTTATGGATGAGAACAGAATATAATTTGCAATATGTCGGAAGACCGACTGTAGCTGCAAGGAGAATAACCCAAAGATTAAGAGAAGTAAGCTGGGAGTTTCATCCGAGACTGAAGGAAAGAGAAAATATTTTTGTTGGAAGGAATAATTTAATAAATTTATTTGAGGAAAGGGTTGATGATGTCGATGCGTTAATTCCGGTATGTTTTATTGCTGGCGGGTTTAAAAAAATAGGGAGAAGTTCACTGCTGTTGCACTGTTTGAAAAAAGCTAATCTTGTTAGCGCTTATTATCGACCCCCAGTTATTAAATTGAGCTCGCATGAAAGCTTGGAAGATTTTATATACAAAATATATGATTTGGGGTTTTCTGTCCGTGTTGATTTAACACAGTTAATGCACAAGCAGATTAAGGAAAAAATAGAGATAGCTTTAAAACTTATAAGAGATTTGCAGGGGGCTAAAGAAGTATTGTTTATTCAGGATGATGGGGGAATCGTAACCCCCGATCGAATTATATGCACATGGTTTACCGATATTTTACTTGAAATGAAAAAAGACAATATAGTTACTTTTGCTATTTCGTCGATGTTTAGAATGCATAAATACAAGCTTCACAATTTAGATCATATCTTTGTAGTAGACGTTCCTGAACTTCAAAAAAAAGAGAGACAAGGATTATTGAAGAGATATGTAGAATTTGAAGAGCTTAACTTAACGACAGACGACATGAACTTTATTGCTGGATTATTAAATGGGTATCCTGAACAAGTTTTTTATTCTGTGGATTTAATAAAAGATATAGGGATATCTGAAGTGAAAGCCAACTCTCATTTAATTATTGATTTTACCATAGAAAAAGTCGCACATGTTTTGACTAAATACGAAAATAATGATATGGCCTTAAAATTTCTTTATTTGTTGTCAAGGTTTGAATTTATTAGTTACGACTTAATTTTTGAAATTGTTGGCGAGACAACAGTGTACAAAGAACTGCTGAGGGATTTTTTTGCATCCGCAGTCTGTGAGTTTTTGGGCGCGAATAGAGAATATATTAGAGTAAATGATGCAATCAAAGATTATATTAGCAGAATCAGAGTTGCTTTAGCTCCAGAACATAGCGAAAAATTAGAGGAGCATCATGAAATGTTTTTAAAGAAATATAAGTCTGAGGAAATAGAGATATCGGACTTTATGTATTCTATGCAAACAGCACTTTTGTCGGGGGACAAGATAGACAAAGATTATGTGATTCCTTCACACTATTTGAATGCAATGATCAAGCAGTATAATAGCAAAGCATATAAAGAAGTGGTTCAATTGGCAGATGCAATATTACAAAATGTAGAGTATATGGACGCCTATATTGAAAAAGAGATACGATATTTTCTTGGATTGTCTTTAGCAAGATTGAGGGATCCTAGGTTTAAAACTGAAGTTCAAAAAATAGAAGGCCCTCAGCATGACTTTTTGTTCGGGTTTTATTATCGCCTTAAGGGAAATAATGCAAAAGCTATAGAACGTTTAAAATTAGTATTAGCACAAAACACAACATTGGGTAACTTTGCTAAAAGAGAACTTGTTTTAGCCTATATTCATTCGGGGGAATATGGAACAGCTTTAGAATTATCACGATATAATTATGAGCAACAGAAAAACAACCCTTATCACATCCAAGCTTATTTTGAATGTCTAATTAGGGATTATACGATTCGCGACGATAAAGCAACAGATACTAAGCTTCTAGAGTTACTTTCTAATCTTGAGAAGACAAAAACAGAAATAGCGCTAGAGATATATTGCAATTTAAAAGCACAATATCTAACTTTTTTAAAAAACGATGAAGATGCTGCAGTGCAATGCATAAATGAGGGGATTGGACAAAAGTCAGACACCCTGTATTTGAGACTTACAAAGTTTGATATCTTCGAACACTTTAATAATGTTGCGGGGATGGCAGCGGTTCTTGAGGATCTACGAAAGAGGACAGAAAATAGTGTATATTTTTACAATTCTTATCTAAGAAAAAAAATAGCATATTTAATAAGAACAGGAGATTTTTTAGCGGCGGAAGATTTAATAGCGACAAAATTTTATAATTTCCCTGAGGAGGTAAAGATAGGATTGCTTAAAAAAATTAATAAGGCAAAACATAAATAAATGGATTGGTCTCAAAAATTAAAGTGAGAAAAGGGGTCAAGTCTTTAATCTCAACATTGCCTTGTTATGGAGTGATAATAGTGTGTGTGCAGTGTGTGCAGAGGGTCATGCAGTGTGTGCAGAGTGTGTGCAGAGGGTCAAACCTTTGTGCAGAGGGTCAAACCTTGACATGGTCATGCAGAGGGTCAAACCTTGACATTGGACAAAAAAAGCTTAGTGACGTAGCTTAAAGATTTAAAATTATTTTAAAAATTGACATTTTAAAACATAGGATATTTATGGGAAAACGGTTGGATAACCCAAAAGTTACTTATGAAATTGATCCGTATAATCGATTGATTATTAACAAATCCGGTAAGAAAAGTGAACTGTCTAGATTTAGACAAGTCCTTGACGGCAGATTCAAAATTAATCCTGACAATTCAATATCTTATCTTGTAAAATCCCCTATGCCAAATGACCAGGAAATGCCTTATCAGGTTAAACTTGAAGGCAACTGGGCTTTGGATAAAGATCATAATTTATGCATATCTCTTAATAAATTGGGCAGAGAAACTCTTGGCGATAAGCTGACCTTAAAGGGTGAAATTATTGATACTTCCAAAAATTCTCTCGCTTTTAGCCTTACCACACACACCAAAGATAATATGCAATCAATCTACATTCTTCAGCTTAAAGGAGCATGGCAGGCGGATAAGAATAATCGTTTAACTTTTAGAATCCAGAAGGAAGATGGCAGTTGTGATTTTCTGACTTTTAAAGGTACCTGGGAGATTAATAAACAGCATCAGATCATCTATAAATATGAAAAGGCTCAGCTGATAACCAAGAAAAAAGCAATCCACACTTTGATATTTCAGGGCTATTGGAATATTAAGGATAAAGGTCGTTTGTCCTATGTACTGGATTTGCAGTCTGATTCAGTGTTTAATTTTAAAACCAGTGCTGCTGTATTTAAAGATAAATACATTAAATATGAATTAGGGATTGGTCTGGGCAAAAGTCTTGAAGCCAGAACAATCGCGCTGTTTGGTAAATGGAATATTAAGAAAAATATTGGGTTGGTGTTTGAAGTTGAATATGCAAATAAACAGGTCTCAGCGATTACTTTTGGCGCGGAAGCGAAGTTAAGTAATAAAGACAGTATCAGCTTTGAGCTGAAGAATGATCAGAACAAAAATATCAGCGCCCAATTACAGCTATCCAGGAAAATATTAGATGGAGAAGGCTTATCGTTTTTGCGGTTTCTGAAATCGAAGGATGAAACAGCCGTCACGGTAGGAGCAGGCTTTAGTTGGTGAATTAGAAGCAGCGATTAGCGGTTAGTGATTAGAAAATAAAAAACAGGAGATTGTGGAGAGATGAAAAGAACGATTCATATATTCATGGCTGTTATTATGTTGAGTTTAGTTGGATGCGGAGTGTCTCAATCAGAATATGATAAATTAAAATCTGAAAATAAAAAGCAAAAGATGGAGTTGGAAGAATTAAAGACTGGGGAAGATAGGTTAATTGCAGTGATTGAAAAAGCTTATAAGGATAAAAAATATTCTTTAGCCCGGCAAAATATCGAATTGCTTAATGCAAAACATCCCGAGTCTCTCAAAAATGCTGAATTTAAAGAGTTGTTAAAGATAGTTAAAGAAAAAGAGTCTGAAGAAAGAAAAAAACGAGAAGAGGAAGAAAAGGAAAAAATCAGGTTGGCAAATCTTAACAATACTGGTATATGGAGTGTCCGCTATTATGTGGATAATTTTGGTGAGCCTACCAGGGAGGGGTATATAACAAACACTACTCTAATAGAAGGAAAATTTAGTAATACTGCTACGCAAAACTCAGACTTAAACGTAAGATTTTTGATAACTAATTCTTCTAATATTTCAATTCAGCTTTATGAGTATGCAGGGAATAATCCAGTAAAAGCATACAATGCTGATTCATATCGTGTTTTTGTTCAAGACAAGGAAGGAAATAGGAATTTGTTTGGGGGAAAGTATCCAGAGTGGTGTATGGCAGAAAATAGTTCGGATAGGCTTAGATTATTTGAAGAAAATTCACTAGCTATTCACAAGGTATTAATGAAAGGTGGAACTGTGAAGTTTAGGATTGTGGCGGTGAGCAATACTACTACACACTATGAATTTAATATACAGAATGCGGACTATTATGAAAATGCTTATAGAAAGTTGGTTGAACCTAATGCAAAAATTGAGAAAATTCAGAAAGACTCTTTCCAGGATGCAAATACAGGGAGAAAATACACTATCCAGGTTGCTGAATATGCTGATGAAGAAGGAGCAATGCGCTTTATGTCTGCTCTGCTGGAAAAGCAGGGGTATATTGCAAAGGTCGGTACCAGTTACAGGGATAGAGCTAAAACTAGAGCGTATTACAAAATTAATGTCGGGGAATACAAAACTTTTAATGAAGCTAAACAGGCTAATGAAAAATTTAAAAAGCAAACCAACATATCCGATTCGTTTGTCAGGGAGATGGGCAATTAATGATTTTGGGCAAATAAAGAAATTACAGGAGGTTTGAAAATGGGAAATCTGGGTTGTATAAAAGATAAATTTAGTGGGAAGGATTATTTGATGCGGGCGTATTTGCCAACGGTGAAGCTGCCTAAAAAGATCGATTATACGCCTAAGCTGTCACCAGTCAGGAACCAAGGAGATGAAGGGACCTGTGTTAGCTTTGCCTGTGCCAGTGGGATGAAAGAATATCAGGAAATACTTGATTATGGCAAGCTAATGGAGCTGTCGCCCAGATTTATTTACACTGAATGCAAAAAAATAGATGGCATGCCGGAAGCAGAAGGCACAACTCTTCGCGCGGCAATGCAGGTTTTAAATAAATTAGGAGTCTGTCAGGAAAAATTCTGGCCTTACAAACCGCATCAAACTGATAAAGCTAAAAAAGGTTTTTCTACTAATGCCAAAAAATTCCGGATTAAAACATATGCCAGGATACTTAACTTGGATGAGCTGCGCTTAAACCTAGCGACTAAAGGTCCATGCGTTATCGGGGTGCAGGTTTTCCAGGGAATGATGACTACTAAGACAGGGATTGTGCCCATGCCCAAGAAAAATGAAAGACCTTTAGGCGGACACGCGATCTGTCCGGTAGGATATGATGATAAAAAGAAACTGGTAAAATTCAAAAACTCCTGGTCAGAGAAATGGGGTAAAAAAGGTTATGGGTTTTTGCCTTATGCTTATATTGAAAAATATATGATGGATGCCTGGAGCTCGGTGGATATTGATGATCCTAATCCTATGACTTTGGCGAGTGTTTTAAGTTACAGGGAGAGGGCTTTAGTTTAATATAGGTTAAGAGTGAGTAGTTCGAAGAAGGATAAATTGGAACCAGTATGCAACATTCAAAAGATTCAATAGAAAGCACGTTGAAATTTTGGGGACCCAAATATCAAGAAATGGGGATTCATTTAACAGAAGAGGATGCAATAGAAATCCTTGATAATATGATAGGCTTGACAGAGCTTCTGTATCAAATAGAACAGGACAATAAGATAGAAAAAGAGAATATATAGAGTTTTAGAATGATAGAAAAAAGATTTGTAGGGACAAAAGAACTTGCTGAATATTTAGACGTGGCAGCTGGAACTCTCCGCGTTTGGGTTTGCCATAAAAAAATTCCTTATGTAAAAGTAGGGAGATTAGTTAAGTTTGACCTTCAAAAAATAGAAAAATGGATTAAAGAACGAGAAGTAAAAACAATTAGATATTAGAAAGCAGCGTATAGAGATTATTTAAAAAAAGGATGGTATGATGTTTAAAGAAAATAAAATGTACACAAGAGATCAGATCCATGAAAAACTGGGAGGCAATAAACAAATTTATTTGCCAACTGTAAACAATCAGGTGGTTTGCGCTTGTCTTGACCATGCACTAAATCCTGAGGCCCCGAAGGTAATCTTAGTAGGAAGCTTATCTAAAACAAGAAAAAATGCGGATATTTTGTGTTCACAATTAGGCGCGATTCCAGTTTTTATAAAAATAAAAAGTAATCAATGGGAATATATGGGGGAATGGAAAGTTAAAAGATGCTCCAATGACAAAGTAGAGATTTTAAAGCACGAAGAAGAATCAGGGCGTGAAGAACTTTATAAGATTATTTTTTTAACAAAGTGTTAGTTGTTAAAAAAGGAGAAAGATGATTAATATAATCTTCATCCATGGAATAAATTATCAGACTACCGGATACAGCAATTGGCTGTTTCAGAATATTCTTTGTGAGTACGGGAAGAGTTTGAAGAAAAAAGGGATTGCTCAGGAAGAAATAGAGCAGAAAAAAGCCCAATTTATACAAAAAGAAATTATTTGGGCTGATGTTACTACCGACTTAACTAACCGCTATTTGAATTTAGAATACGAGCTTTTTGGCAAGAAAAAAGGCTTTTGGAATTGGGCTTCAAAAAAGATTGATCCTTTAGCCTTGCAGATAATGTATTACATCAAGGATAAGGGCGATAAGGCTTCTGGGGAAATGGGGATATTGTGGAAAGTGGACCAAGCGTTTCATTCCAGCACTCAAGAAGCAAATGATACAATCATTATCGCTCATTCTCTGGGCAGTGTAATTGCTTTTGATTATTTGTTCGGTTTTAGAAAATATTTTTTAGATCCAAAAATAAATGTTTTATCCTTTATCACCTTAGGTTCACCAATCCCGATATTTATTTCAGCAATGGGGCATGTAGAGTCTGACCTTGAATTGCCTGCCAACATTAAGTCCTGGTATAATCTTTATGATAATGAGGATGGCATAGCCAGAAGGTGCAAGCCTTTCTTTCCAAAGATAGATGTCCAGGAGGTCAGCGTAAGAACCGGATTCTTCCCAATCAGTGCGCATGTAAAATACTGGCAAAATAAACAGACAGCTTCTAAAATTGCTAAGATAATAAGTGATATGTTATGAAAAAAAAGAACAGACTTGCCATAATTTTAGTATTTATTTTTATAATATCTGTTAATATTTCTTCCTTGTGTTTGGCAGGTAATACTACAGCTGAAACAATTACCGACCTATCCGACCGAAAATATGAACAAGCCCTAATTAAGCTTCTTGATAATGCGAAAGAGGCGATAGTCATTTCTATGTATGACATAAGCCTTGGATCAGGCGATAAAAATCCGGTAAGGCTTTTGTTAAATGACTTGCTAGAAGCAAGGGAGCGGGGAGTTAGTGTCACGATGTATCTTAATACTCGTTTTATGGACGATGATACAAGCGAAGAGTCTTTTACCGAAAGCGCTATATTCAAAGAACTAGAAGATGCCGGATGTACTATTTACCTTATGCCAAAAAGCCGCAGGCTTCATGATAAACTAATAATTATAGATAGTCGATATGTAATCGTAGGCAGCACAAATTGGTCAAATTCCGCTTTGCGTAAGAATTTCGAATCTAATACCCTTATCGATTCACCTAGTCATGCTAAGGCGAAACTTGAACGTCTTGAAAACGTGTTAAGCTTTATAAAGTCAAATAGCGAAATATCCAATACCCCAAGTTATTTAGAAGATTTACCAGAGGAGTTGTTTGTTTCTAAAGAGCTTCTTATAAATAAAAAGTACTTCTCTCGTATGGTGACAAGTAATGACAATCGCGCCTTTGATCTATATTTCTTGCTTGTCGCGTACAGCCAATTGATGGGGGAGGATGAGTTTTACATAAACTTAGAAGACATGGGCTTAAGTTTAGGATTGTTGGATACTTTGGAGTATACTGCCTTAAGGAGACAGGTAATTAGAAGTTTAAAGCTATTGCAAATTCGCTATAAGCTGATAAAGGTAAAGTTTATGCATGGTAAAGATGCTTATATAACTCTATTAGGTATCCAGAGGGAATCTTTTGCCATATCTTCTAGTTCTATTATTCAACCGCAAGATGCCAAGTTAACCCTGCGCCTGAAATTCCTTCTTTTAATCGAGGCCTTGCTTAAAACCGAAGGCAAAGATTTAAATTCAATATCCAAATCCGATCTAGCCAAACGTTTTAATATTAATGAAACAACAATTTATGATGCTTTTAAGGATTTAGAAGATATCCATAAATAAAATAAAAAAAACAGACTAATTGGCACTCCTGAGGTAAAATTATAAGTAAGAGACGTAAATGCTAGAAAATAAGCATTGGGGAAAAGGGGACGTTCTATTTAATTGAACGAGTGGCGTTCCGCCGTCCTGGCTACCTCTCCGTTCCTAAACCAAAGGAAATAGATCACTTGGTTTCGAAGGGGGGAAAGAGATAAATGCTGAAAGATTGAGTGGATTTTTCAGGAAAATTAATGATTTGATATTATATGTTATACGAAAAAGAATTAAGGAGATAGTTGATAATTCAATGAAAAAAGATATAGTTGGCAATTTGGAGAAGATCCCTTCACTTGGCGAGTATATGTTGTTTTCTGATCAAAAAGCAGAAAACATTACTGTGTGTAATTCGACTATTATGATGTCCAGATTTGTGCGGCTAGGTTTAAAGAATGCATCGTTTGAAAATTGTAATTTCACACAGTCTCTTTTTGTGGATACATATTTTAGAAAAGCTAAATTTAAAAATGTTTCCTTTACGGGTAGCCAATTTAAATATTGCAATTTTGATAAAGCTAGTTTTCAATGTTGTGATTTACGCTATTGCTCTTTCTATTATTGTAAATTACCTAAAGATGAGATAATATCTTGTTTGCCAAATGAAGCGAATTTAAGAAAAACCATTTCAAGGAATTTGCGTGCAAATTTCGAAATGCTTGGCGATAGGGTTACAGCGGATGTATTTCTAGATATTGAAATTGCAGCAGATGAAGAAGAGTTAAAAGCGATTTTACTGTATAAAACTCAATATTACAAACAGAATTATAATTTTGGGGATAGATTTAATGCTTTATTAAGGCTTATTGTGTCAAAATTTAGTGGATTTGCTTGGGGGTATGGGCACAGATTAGGACTTTTAGTGCGTGCTTATTTGATGACTACTATAATTTGCTCTCTGCTTCTTTATATTGGAAAATTAAAATTTCTTATTTCTAGCGAAAATAGTGTGCGTAACTTGGGGTTGGTAGAAAGTGTATATCTTGCATTTAGTAAAACAGTGGGTACAACAATTATAGCAGCAACCCCAGTTACTTTTTCTGGAAAAATTATTGTATTAGGAGCAAGTTTTATTGGGGCAATTTTCCTTGCGCTTCTGGCGGCAACCCTTTACAGAAAAATTGCTAGGTAATTATAATGAGTTCAAATGTTCGAGCAATAATTTTATACGGGTCCCATTCCAGAAAAGATAATGACGCAAAGTCAGATGTTGATGTGTGTGTATTTGTTGATAGATTGGAACAAAAGGTAGATATGTCTTTTCTGGGAAATCTTACTGGTGAGTCATTTGCAAAGGATACAAATTTTGTTTCTTATTCCACTGCGACTTTAAGTTTGATGATAGCAAATGGATCGTTATTTCTTTGGCATCTCAAGAACGAAAGTAAAATATTATATGGAAAATCCTATTTTGATAAAACAATTAAAAACCTTAGACCTTTTAAAGGGCATGCTTCGGAAATTAAATTTCATCATGAATTATTGGATGACTTGATAGCTTCTTGGAAATATGTATGTATTCCCAATGAATTTGACCTTGCGCTTCTTTTCACTATAGCTAGAAATACGTGTATGGTTTTATGTCATAAAAAAGGGCTTTTTTGCTTCGGCAGGATGAGTAGTTTTAATAATGCAAAAAATCTTTTTCCTGATATGCCTTTAGAAGTTGATTGCTATAGTTATCTTTCAGGATGGAAGATGATTTATGAGAGAGGAGATTTGGAGGAAAAAAAAATACCAAATATGATTAGATATAAGAATCTTGTTGCTTGTTTGAAAGGTTTGCTAGAATATGCAAAGAAAAAAACAGATTAGCCTAATTTGGAAAGCTGCAAAACTATTGAAAAATCAAGGAAAAAGCGTTTGTAATAGTTCAGTTCGTTTTGGATATCGCGAAAGGCTTAAAATTGAAAGAGCGCTTTTTTTATTAGTTAAATCGATATGCTCTAAAAAACTAGGTTATAGCATACAAGGGATGTGCTCATTTCACAAAAAAAAACTTTTAAAAAAAATGGCAAGAAAGCAGAATAATTTACTTATTATATTGCTAAATCAAATATTTGACCTGAAAATCTTTATTCAAAAACTTGGCTCAGATAATGCGTATGTCAGAGGCGATATTATTTCTCAAGAAATATCGACTAAATATGGGAGCAAAGATTTTATAAAAATTAATATAGAAAGTATTATGAAAAAAATAAAATTAATAGATGTCTAATAACTCGCAGCTAAATGGTGGTGCGCGCAAATAGAGTTTTGACCAAGTAACTGACTCAAACGTTATGCTTTAAAAAAGAGGATGGGTGTATGGCAGTCATGAGGAGTGCAGATGAAAGCTATTGAAATTGCAATTCATAATTTTCGTTCAATTTGTGACGCAAACATATCATTGGATAATTGTGGTATCCTTGTGGGTATAAATAATTCTGGTAAGACAAATGTAATTGATGCTATTCGTGCATTCTATGGTAAAGGTGTTAAATTTGAAAAAAGCCGAGATTTTCCACTTAAGGGGGCACTAGATAAGGAGTCTTGGGTGGAAATAGAATTTAAACCTTCCATTGAAGAACTTGAAACACTAAAGGATGAGTATCGATCTATAAATGGCACTTTTAGAGTTAGGAACTATCTTTTATCGGAGCAGAAAGATAAAGAAGGTAAAGAACTCTCAGGTCCTTATGCATATGTTAATGGCGTTCTATCACAGGAAAGATTCTACGGATTTAAAAATGTAGGGCAAGGTAAGTTTGGTGATATAATCTATATACCTGCTGTATCTAAGGTGGATGAATATACTAAGTTGACAGGTCCCTCGGCACTTCGTGAGCTTGTAAATGCAGTGCTTTCTAAAGTAATGGAGCAATCTGGAGCCTACCAAGCTTTGAGCGATTCATTTTCTCAGTTTGAAGGCGCTATAAAAACTGAAAAAACTACAGAGGGGCACTCTCTTCAGAGTATAGAAACTGACATATCTAAAGAGCTTTCTGATTGGGGCGCTGGTTTTAAGCTTAATATAAACCCTGTAGGGGTTGATGACATCATTAAAAGTCTAATAAATCACGAAATTATTGATCAAGCTTTGAATAAAACACAACCAATATCCGCTTATGGGCAAGGGTTTCAGCGAAGTGTTATCTATACGCTAATTCGGGTAGCAGCGAAATATAGTTCTAGCAAGTCAGTGCACAAAAAGAAAGATTTTGTACCAGAGCTAACTTGGATATTGTTCGAAGAACCAGAAGCATTCTTACACCCCACTCAAATCGGGATATTAAACACTGATTTACGTGCGCTAGTTCAAAGCGAATCATCTCAAGTTCTCCTTTCAACTCATAATCCTATTTTTGCTACGCATAGTATCCGTTATATAACGGCAATTTGTCGCTTACAGCGCGAAGATTGCCAGACAAAAATCTACCAAATATCGCCCCAAAATCTTAATGCAGTGCTGACAGTAAATCAACAAGATGCACAAGCATGGCATGCTGCGGGAATACAAACTGACCCAGATGATCTTCTTATTGACATGGAGTCGATCAAGTATGCACTTTGGTTAGACGAAAAAAGAAGCTCAGCATTCTTTGCTGAGAAAGTCTTGCTAGTAGAAGGGCCAACAGAGACAGCATTGTTTTCATATATGTTTGATCAGGGAATGTTGCATAACTGCAAGGGCGTATTTATTTTAGATACTATCGGTAAATATAATATACACCGATTCATGAGAATGTTTCAAGAATTCGGGATTAGACATTATGTTCTTTATGATAGTGACAACGGACGCCATGCACCTATTGACGTGACGATTCAGGCAGCATCTAACCACTTCACAATGAGAATCGATACCTTTCATAATGACTTGGAGCAATTTATTGGTATTACTCCATCAACGCGTAAACATCGTAAGCCTCAACACGTTATGTTTCAAGTAGCTAATAATAAGATAGATTTAAATCCATTAGCTGCAAAAATAAATGCGTTGCTTTCATAATAGATATTAGAAAAAAGGGACAGCGGCCTGTTAGCAAAAGAAAATAAAGGGGTAATAATAGGGTAGATAATGAAAACAATTGAAAATGCAGGTAATCGGATAATGTTGTGCTTTTCTTTTGCCTGAGGTTAAAAATTATATTGAAAAGATGAGATATGAAAAAAGAAAATCAAACTAGAAGAGGGCAGTTAAGGGGATATATATTTGAAGTGGTAATTCGCAAATTGCTATCTATGAATGGATTTGAGCAAATCGTAGATATGATTCCTAATAAGGTAAAAATTCATGGGGTTAATAATATTGAAATTAAGGGGAGAGGAACTTGGCATCAGATAGATTGCCCTTGTATATATAAAAAAACGGTTCCTTTTATTCATGATATTCGTCTTTTGGCTGAGATTAAATTTCATACATCTGAGATTCAGAAGGATAAAATAAGGCAATATATTGGCGTGATGAAAGATATTTCTGAAAATTATTTTATTGACGAGATAAATACTATAGAAAATCAGAAGAAATATACGGATATCGGGGTGTTTTTTGCGGCAAATGGATTTCAAATTGAAGCTGAAAAATTAGCATTTGCACATGGGATCAAAACTATATCCTATAAAAATAATGAAATTGTTCAAAAAATAAAAGATAATATCACTTTGCTTGAGAGCGATTATCTTTCCGCTAATAAGTGTATATCAAAAGATAATCAAAATAGTTTTATGAGCAAAATAGCATATATTCTGGATAACCCTATATCAGAGAGATTATTTATAGAATTTGAAGAAGAATTTATGCCTGAAAATGGCTACAGAGATTATTTGATCGAAATTAGAAATGAACTGCAACAAATTCATACTTCTTTTTTTGGGATAACTGAAACAAATTACTTTATACATTTTTTAAGTAAAGCTCGATTTCCTTCCAATCTTTTTTCTGAAACAGATACTATGAGCTGTAGGGTATTTTATGTTAACTCTCAGAATTTTTACATCACTATAAACGGTGACGACCAAAATAGAAGGTTTTATTTTTCAGCACCGGAAAAATTAATCAGAAAAGTTCTTACAGATAGAGAAGGTATTATTGACGAAAAAGGAAGACATTTTAATAAGATTACAGTTTCAATTGAATTAAATGGCATCCTAAGAAATTTATCTTTGCATATTGATAGAGATTGGTTGAATCGATTAGCAAGAGAGATATGATTGATCTCAAAATAAAATACTAAAGCTATAACAAATTATTTTAGCTGATTTGTGGGTGAGAAGTAGTTTGCCGTAGTAGTTTCTTCAAACGTTAGAGGGTGAATAAAAATGCAAAACAATAATCAACGCGATGGGTCAAAAAGCAATTCTCATGTAGGTAGATTATTTGAAGATTTAGCAATGGAATATTACAAAAATAAGGGTATTATCCTTGAAAAAGATTATGCTGTAGATATAGGTGTAGGGAAAGTAAAAAAATTGCATAAGTTCGACTTGGGAAAAGATAAATTTGTTGTAGAGTGTAAGTCGCACAAATGGACAAAAGGGAATTATGTGCCAAGTGCGAAAATGTCAGTATGGAATGAAGTAATGTATTATTTTTCAGTATTGCCTGAGGACTATAAAAAGGTACTATTTGTTTTGAAGGACTACAGTGAAATGAAAAAAAAGACATTAGCAAGATATTATAAAGACACTTATTTTCATTTACGTCCTAAAAATGTAACAATTATAGAATATGATGAAAAAAATAAAGAAACAAAAGCCCTTTAAAAAAGTAAAAAAAGGGGCGGACACATTTCATAAACTAGAGCGGATAACTGCGGCAGATAATGGAAACTGAAAACAATTGGGAATATAGGCAATCGAATAACGCTGCGCGTTTCCTCCCCGCCATGGCGGGACAAGCTGCCTTGTGGGAAAATAATAGAAAATGTTATGATATTAGATCATTTGATTTGCTGATATTATGGACTAAATAAGAAATGCTTCTGGGAAAAGACCGATTATAAAAAGATAAATAGTATAGAATTTGATCAAATTACAAAAAAAAGATAGTCTGATATTATATGTTATGCGCAATATTAAAAATGGGATCAATAAATGAAAAACCTGGAAATTGGCGAAGTAAGAAGGTCTACAAAAGTACTTGCACCGACAGCAGATTTTGAAGGGGCATTCACCTTCTATTATGATGAAACAAATAATATCAAAAAGTTCTATGTAAGAGAGAATGACTTTAATTACATATTTACAGCAAACTTTGTTTTAGGTGGATTAGTTTACGAAGGTGCAGCCCCAAACGTTCAACCGCTGATAGATAGCTTTAAATTACAAAAGACTGCTAAAGAAGTTAAATTCAAACATATCGCTAAAGGTGACTTTCTTGATTGTTTAAAATCCGAGAAATTAAGAAGGTTTTTACAATTTGTCAAAGAAAGCGACTTATATGTTCATTACACAAGCCTTAATATTCTTTATTGGTCAATTGTTGATATTGTTGATTCTGCAATTGTAAATTCTGAGGTAGCCCAAAAATTAGGACCTCAGTTTTTCAATCATTTAAAAAACGATTTATATAAACTGTCAAGACTTGAGATCGATTCGGTAATTGAACTTTTTTACGATTTCAAATATCCAAACATTAAGAAAAAATCAATTCCTTCATTCATAGAAGCATTAACTGCTCTTTTTGACGGTTATTTTGAAAAGGATGAGTTTCATGTTGGCTTAGAATCTTTAAGACAGATTTTGAAAGAAGCAAAGAAAAAAAAATCTTTGCCATTCATTATGGATGGAGATGACTTTATTTTAATAAAAGATCTTTCACAATTTTATCTAAGACCAATTTACTTATTTAAAAATTCGACTCACATTTTTGACAACGAAGATTCTATTTTTGAAACGCTTAAAGAATATAAAATCTTAGACGGAATTGCAGAAATTAAAAATTATACTTTTGTGGATTCACAAACAAATCAATTAATTCAACTTTCAGACATTTTCGTTGGTCTTATTGGAAAATTGACAAATTATCTAAATACAAGCGCAAGAGAAAAAATAGAAACCGATTTTGATTCATTGTTTGTGATTCAACAAACAAATATAGACTTACTTATTGACTTAATTGATATATCACATAACAAGAACATTGGGTTCTTATTTTCAATTGACAGTTATGAAGAGTTGTCTAAAATGGATGTAATTCGTATGAAAAGAAATAAATAGATGGGGTCAGGTTCTAAACTATTGACAAAATGGCTACATCTCCGTTCCTAAACCAAAGAAAATAAGATCACTTGGTTTCGAAGGGGGGAATTTAAAAAGAGAGTAATAATAGGGATAACGCAGTGCGTTTCTATGCCTGAGCTCAAACGTTATGGAATTAAAAATTTATCTAATACTGGAAAAATAAAAACAAAATATGATTTATTAAAAAGTAAGTACTCAGATTCTTTGGGCGAATATAAAATATCTGATAATGTTACTCGTTTCTTTGTTTAATTTAAAATTTCAGAGTGAAAATGAAAAAATTGCCTAAACAACTATTACAGAAAATTGCTATTATGTTTTCGTCTGGTAAAAAGGGATTTCCGCTAGTTGAAATTTCTCCATGGTTTAGTCAGTACCAATCAGATATTCCTATCCATAATTTCGGACCAATTAAACCGACTAAGCCAGAACATTTTATTAATGTGCTAGAATCTCTAAGCGCTAAAAATCAAAGATATTCATTAATTGATCTATGTAGAAACCCTCCAAAGTATAGTGGAATGCCTCAAGAAGAAGAGCGTAAAGATCTTTTAAGAGATATTTTATCTGTAAATGGGCATTCACCTGTAAGTATATCTTTGGATGGGGTAACTTTTCGAAGCGTCAGAGAACAGTGGTGGGTAGCAATATCAAGATTAGCTGAATCACCATCAGGGGCTATCACCGCAGCAAGAAGCTTGATAGAAACAACATGTTGTGCAATAATTGCAGAAAATAAAGAAGAACCAATTGATTCAGGGAAGATATTAGAGTTATTAAAAAAAACAACAGCTATTTTGAAGTTAACATCAAATAATAATGTGCCTCAGAGTATAAGAAAAATAGTCAATGGTTTATATACAATGTTTAATGGGTTAGCAGAATTAAGCAATAGTGCCGGTGACCGTCATGGAAATGCTGAAGGTTTAAGAATAACAGATACTACTTTAGCTAGTATCGCTGTCCATTCTGCTGGGGTAGTGTCATTATTTTTAGTTCAACTTCATTTTGATAATAGTGTAAACGGGATCAAATCTTGGGAAATAGAGGGGAAATAGAGGGACACAATACTTAATTATCCCAACACGCTTTCCTTGATATAAATCTCAAAATCCCCATTTCTCAACCTTATTTTATCTATCCTCGACTTCGCAATCCAAATCTTCCTATTTTCGCACAAAACCAAAACAGCCTTTTCAGTTTCATGTACAAATCGTACTTTTACCCATATTTTCCTGTTTTTAAGATTTTCGTAAACTGGCCAATAAAACATAACATTACCTCCTTTTAGGGTTATTTTGCGAGATTGCCTTTGCAGCGGTTTTTGGATCAATGCCTAAGGCTTTGCCTATTTGGTTGTAGGAAAGGCCTAATAAATGCAGCTCAATTGCTTTTTGAGAGAGATTTTGGTATAAATAGGGTGTTTTTGCTGGTAGTATTCTGATGTGCACAGGTATTTCGGAAAAGGTTCGAATTGGTAGCGTCCGGGTCCACCAAATAAACAAAAACCTCTGTTCTGAGAATTTATCAGGATAGGGGTTTTTGTTTTGCCATGCGCATCGTGCTTTTTCTAATCGCCGCCAAATCGCTCATCCTGCTTGTCCCGCAGATTTGTGGCGGAGCTTGTCCCGCGGTTTTCAAGGCGGGGTCTTCATCTCCGTTCCTAAACCAAAGAAAATCCAATCGCTTCGCTTGGTTTTAGGGGGGGGGAACTAAATAAAAAGAATTCATAACTTCATGCTTGTGCTCTTATGACATTGTGTCTTCCTCTATAAGTTTACCTTGAGCTATGTTGAAGGGCTAATTCCTGATTCTACTGGTTCATCGGGAAATACAGTGGTATAATGCTTACATATAAACGTCAAAAACAACAGAGGCTAATAAATGTGGTTTTTATATCTTGATGAAAGTGGAGATTTAGGGTTTGATTTTGTCAATAAAAAACCATCAAAGTATTTTACTATTACAGTGTTAGCAATAAGCGATATAATTAGAAACAGGATGATGCTTAAGGCTGTTGATAAGGTTTTAAAAAGAAAATTGAACCCTAGAAAACAAAGAAAACGTATTGTTTTGGAGTTGAAGGGGACAAAAACAACTATAGAAATAAAGAAATATTTTTACAATCAACTAAAAGATATAAAATTTGGAATCTATTCGATAACTTTAAACAAAAAGAAACTTTTTTCACAACTCGCTTCAAATAAAGATCGTGTGTATAATTATGTCGCTCGATTAGTGTTAGAGAAGATTCCATTTGAACAAGCGGTTGGTAGAATCAATCTTGTAATCGATAAAAGTAAAAGTCGACAAGAAATAAAAGAGTTTAATCGTTATATTATTAGCCAACTAGAAGGAAGAATTGAGCCAAGCGTTCCCTTAGATATTGAACATAAAACGTCAAATGAGCATTTAGGGCTTCAAGCAGTAGGTTTATTTAGTTGGGGATTATTTAGGAAATATGAAAAAAAAGATTCTAGGTGGTTAGATATATTTAAAGAAAAAGTGTTATTAGATATACTCTTTTTAGGGTAAAAAAAAAGAGCGTGCCTTTTAGATTTAAAATGTTTAAGTTATAGCCAGCCAGATGGAAGGGATCACTTAAAACAACCTAAATCGGTCTTACCACTCAATATTAAGTTTACCTTATTTTCAATATTTGTCAATACATTTTAAAACGGGCAGGTACATTCCAGCAGGTAAAAGAAATCCATACAGAACTTCCTCATCAAGTAAAACTCGAAGGTAAATGGGTTTTAGATGAAGACGGTATTGCCCGCAGATGTAAGCCGTTCTTTTCTAAAATAGATGTTAAAGATACGAGTGTAAGCACAGGATTTTTCCCGCTCAGTGCTCATGTGAAATATTGGCAGAATAAACAGACAGCTTCTAAAATTGTAAAGATAATAAGTGATAAGATATGAAAAAAAAGAACAGACTTTCGATAATTTTAATATTTATTTTTATAATATCTATTAACCTTTCTTCTTTATGTTTGGCGGATAATACTACCGCTGAAACGGTTACCGACCTATCCGATCGAAAATACGAACAGGCCCTAATCTCACTCCTTGATAATGCAAAAGAGTCGATAGTCATTTCTATGTATAGTATAAGCCCTGGATCAGGCGATAAAAATCCGGTAAGGCTTTTGTTAAATGACTTGCTGGAAGCAAGGGGTAGAGGAGTTAGTGTCACGATGTATCTCAATACTCGTTTTATGGACGATGGCACAAGCGAAGAGTCTTTTACCGAAAGCGCTATATTCAAAGAACTAGAAGATGCCGGATGCACTATTTACCTTATGCCAAAAAGCCGCAGACTACACGATAAGCTAATAATTATAGATAGTCGATATGTAATCGTAGGCAGCACAAATTGGTCAAATTCCGCTTTGCGTAAGAATTTCGAATCTAATACCCTTATCGATTCACCCAGTCATGCTAAGGCGAAACTCAAACGTCTTGAAAACGTTTTAAGTTTTATAAAGTCAAATAGTGAAATATCCAATACCCCGAGTTATTTAGAAGATTTACCAGAGGAACTAGTTATTCCTAATAAACTTTTAATAAATAAAAGATATTTTTCTCGGATGGTTACAAGTAATGATAATCGAGTATTTGATCTATATTTCTTGCTTGCGGCGCATAGTCAATTGATGGGAGAGGATAAGTTTTACATAAATCTAGAAGATATGGGCTTAAGCTTAGGATTATCTGATGATTTGGATTATACTGACTTAAGGAGACAGGTAATTAGAAGTTTAAAGAGACTTCAGAGCCGTTATAAGCTTATAAAAGTAAAATTTATTCATGGAAAAGATGCGTACATAACTCTTTTAAATGTTCAAGGCGAATCTTTTGCCATATCTTCTAGTTCTATTATTCAACCGCAAGATGCCCAATTAATCTTGCGCCTTAAATTCCTTCTTTTAATCGAGGCCTTGCTCAAAACCGAAGGCAAAGATTTGCATTCAATATCCAAATCCGAGCTAGGCAAGCGTTTTAATATTAACGAAACAACAATTTATGATGCTTTTAAGGATTATGAAGATATGGATAAATAAAAATTACGGACTAAGGGAAGTGATGGTCCTTACTTGGCAAAAAAGATAATCCTCACGATTTTCGAGACTCGCTTGTAACTGAAATGGCTAAAAAGGGCGTATCTGTTCGGGATGTAATGGGTATATCAGGTCATACTGCGTATTCCGGAGTACTTCGGCCACCATTTCCGGAAATCTTCGGCCACCATTTCCGGAAATCTTCGGCCACCCATTCCGGTCAACTTCGGCCACCTATTCCGGTCAACTTCGGCCAGTCTTAAATTGAGCTAATCGACGAATAATCAAGCAAATAACTTTAATAACGGAAGAGTT
>JAHITE010000070.1 GCA_018817585.1 Candidatus Omnitrophota bacterium | reverse complement strand
TTTATAAGTAAACTCTAAGGCGTCTGCCTGCACATCGACATTCTGCAGCTCAGCATTACGAATTAATTCCGGCGTGCTGAAAATCCCCGGGATTTGGTCTTGAGTGTCCATTAAATTTGTCGGCAAATTAGTGGCTGGATCCGGAATCTGGCTAAAATCAATACTTCTAATATCAGCCCCAGGACTGTTAACAATAACATTATATTTATTCGTTTCTAAAGTGTAACTCTTTGTTTTAGAATATGTTATCGCGCTAGAAATATTTGATTGAACAATTGGGATCTCTGTTTGATTTAAGGCGGCGGTTTGAGATATCTGCTGTTGTGGCTCAGTGAATTTGTCAGGAAAAATTTTTTTCATTAACATGGGATAAAAAAATATCACCATAATTGTCAGAACAATAGCTGTTATAAAATTTTTATCTTTGTCCATAAATATACCTTTTCTTTAATATTACTAATATTTGATATTTGCTTTTGAATTATTTTACCGGATCGTAACCGCCGGGGAAAAATTGATTACAGCGGAATATCCTGAGTATTCCCAAAGCAACCCCCTTTAAACTCCCCTTTTTATTAATTGCTTCAGTCATATAATTAGAGCAGGACGGCGTATATCTGCATGAACATATCTTTATTGGTGATAAGAACTTACGATAAAACACTAAGAGATTTAATAGTATAAACTTCATGTTTAGCCTTGCTGTGCTTTTACTTCCTGATCAAATGTTCTAAGATCAACAGTCTTTGGTAGTTTTTTTAAAACAAAAACAATATCCACTCCACAGCCATAAACAGTTTTATCCTGCTGAAAAACCTGACGGAGAATTCTTTTCACTCGATTACGCGTTACATTGTTCGCGCAGGTCTTTTTGCTTGCACTAATACCCATCCGATTATATGCCAATCCATTGGGCGAAGAATAAAGCCAGACAATCGCGCTTTTTTGCAATCGTCGGCTTTTATAGACACTCTTATATTGATAGGGTTTGAGCAGGCATTCTTTTTTGCTTAAACCGTGCTGTTTCATATATATTAAACAGCTAGCTCTTCGCGTCCTTTTTGCCGACGCCTTTTCAATACGTCACGACCGCTCGCGGATTTCATTCTCTCTCTAAAACCATGGGTTTTTTTTCTTTTACGATTTGATTTGTTTGTTAAATTTTTCTTCATGTTAGTCCTCTTTCTTATAGTTACTTTAAAACAAAATTATAACATAAAACCTATTTTAGTCAATAAAAAAACCCAAAAAAAGCCTTGAATTTTTTTTAGCATTTGCTATAATAACATCAATGTGTCGCTGCTCTAAAATTTTTTTCTGTGGATAAACAGTGGATACTTTCTGATTTAGCTTTTGTAAGTTCTTTTTTTACAATATATTATATCTATTTTCTACTAAAGATTACATTGTTAATAAACTTGAAATGACTCCAATTAATTATGCCAAACAAAGCCGATTTATTATGGGTCGAGATTCTTAGTGTATTAAAAAAAGAAATAACTGCCCAAAGTTTTGAAACATGGCTAAAGCCTCTGAATGCGGTTGAGCTCACTGATGATGTTTTCACAATTGCTGTGCCTAATAAATTTTTCAAGGAATGGCTGAATGATCATTATGCTCAATCTATTCGGAAAACCGCTGGTTTGATTAATAAAACAAATCTAAGAGTTGATTTTATTGTTAGCGCGGAAAGTAATAATCCAGTTCCGGAAAAATTATTTACCCAAACACCCTCTGAAAACTTTATTTCCAGATCGTCTCATAAAACTGATATTTATTTAAATCCAAAATATACTTTTGATAGTTTTGTTATTGGCCCGAGCAATCGCTTTGCCCACGCGGCCAGCGCGGCAGTTGCCGAATCTCCGGCTCGAGCTTACAATCCTTTATTTATCTATGGAGGAGTTGGTTTAGGGAAAACACATTTAATGCAGGCTGTAGGTCACTTTATTCTGGAGAAAAATTCCGGCGCGAAACTTTCTTATACAACTAGTGAACGGTTTACCAATCAATTAATTAACGCGATTCGGACTCGAACCACAATGCATTTTCGGGAAAAATACCGGAGTGTGGATATTTTATTAATTGATGATATTCAATTTATTGCCGGTAAGGAAAGTACACAGGAAGAATTTTTTCATACTTTTAACGCTTTGTATGACGCGCATAAACAAGTCGTGATTTCCAGTGACCGGCCGCCTAAAGACATTCCTGGTTTAGAAGAAAGATTAATTTCTCGTTTTGAGTGGGGATTGGTTACGGATATTCAGCCGCCAGACCTGGAAACCCGCGTGGCGATTTTAAAGAAAAAAGCGGAACGGGAAATTGTTCGGGTTCCGGATGATGTTATTTTCTTTATCGCGGAAAAAATCCGCTCTAATATTCGGGAGTTGGAAGGATCTTTAATCCGCGTTGTCGCGTATTCTTTACTAACTAATAATCCAATTTCTATTTCCATCGCCGCGGAAGTATTAAAAGACGCGATTAAGGAAGATGCTTTTATAAAAGTAATTACCGTGGAAAAGATTCAAAAAACAATTGCCGATAATTTTGATATTAAAGTTTCTGATATAAAAAAGGGTGGCCGGAGTAAGGTTATTGCTTATCCTAGACACTTAGCCATGTATTTGTCCAGAGAGTTAACAAATCATTCCTTATCGGAGATTGGCGAGTTTTTCGGGGGAAGAGACCACACCACTGTTTTACACGCTTATGAGAAAATTAAAAAACTTTCAACAAATGATTATAAGTTGACAGAGTTATTAACAACACTTACTAACAGAATTAAGAATAAATAGTGTTATATATAGCAACACTTTAACTGGTTTATTCACATATTAACAGTATTACTATTATTACGACTACTATTTTTCATAATTAAATATATATAATAATAATACTCTGAATTGTTAATAAAAAGGGGATAATATGAAATTTAAATCTGCTCAGAATATTTTAATGTCCGCCATTCAAACAGTAGAAGGTGCTGTAGCAACCAAAACAACATTACCAATATTATCGAATATTTTATTAGAAGCGCATAATGGGAAGTTAATTTTTAGTTCAACTGATTTAGATATTGGTATTATTTATACCGCTGATTCGGAAATTATCGAAGATGGAACAATTACTATTCCGGCAAAAAGATTTTCTGATATAGTTAAGGAATTACCGGAAGGGGAGATTACAGTAACTGTTCGGAAAAATTATAATATGATTATTGATTGCGGCAGCTGTTCTTTTCGCTTAATTGGTTTACCTAAAGAAGAATTTCCCGCTATTCCTAAATTTAGTAATAAAGAATGTGTTGTCTTGGAACAGCAATTATTAAAGAAAATTCTTAAAAAAGTAAGTTTTGCTATGTCCCGCGACGAAACCCGGTATGTTTTGAACGGCACATTATTTTACATTAAAAATAAAATTTTAAGATTAGTCGCGACTGACGGCCGGAGATTAGCTTTAACTGAAATTAAAATCCCCTTAAATGTGGATAAGAAAGAAGCAATTATTCCAATTAAAACAATTAATGAATTAAATAAAATATTAAAAGACGAAGGTGAAGTGAAAATATATTTTTCTGATAATCAAGTTGCTTTTGAATTAAATAACACAACCATTATTTCCCGCTTAATTGAAGGGGAATTTCCTAATTATGAACAGGTTATTCCTAAAGAGAAAGCAAAAGATGATACAGCAAAAATTAAGATCGAGAAAAGTAAATTTCTCGCGGCGATTAAACGGGCAAGTTTATTTACCAGTCCTGATTCACAATCAATTAAACTGGATGTATTTAAAAATAAACTAGTGATTTCTAAAATGACTCCGGATATAGGAGAAGTTAAAGATGAAATCAGTATGGATTATAAAGGTAATGAGTTAACTGTGGGATTCAACCCTTACTATATTTTAGATGTTTTAAAAAATTTACAGGAAGAGCATGTTGACTTTGAATTATTAAACGCGGAAAAACCGGGAGTGTTTAGGGAAAACCTAGTTAATGAAAACGGTTTTTATGTATACATTGTATTACCAATGCAATTAGCTTGATTTCCGCGGGAGCGGGAGTAATATGATTAATCAATATTCTGATCAAAAAAGAAAACCAGTAATTATTAAAGAAATCCTGGAAAATTTTCTTAAAGAACATCAAGGGATAAAACAAACGCCCCAGGCGGTTATTTTAAAAAACTGGAAAGAAATTATTTCTTTGCCGGCAGCAGTGGAATCAATGCCGGTGGTGATTAAAAACAAGGTTTTAATTATTGTGGTTTCAAATTCAGCGTTACTGCATCACTTAACATTAAGAAAAAAAGAAATACGCGGTAATATTGGAAAATTTTTAGATTTAAGAGTAGTAAAAGATATTCGGTTTAAAATTGGTAAAATCAATAAAGAGTGAAAAAAAAGTGAAATTCTGATTTCGATCTAAGGAGGAGTAGTTTTTATGCCAGAAAAATATAATTCAGAAACAATCCAGGTTTTAGAAGGTTTAGAAGCGGTTCGAAAGAGACCAGCGATGTATATTGGCGATACAACCGCCCGTGGTCTGCATCATCTGGTTTATGAAGTTGTTGATAACTCAATTGATGAAGCCTTGGCTGGGTATTGCACAAATATTGAAGTGTTTATTAATGAAGATAATAGCGTTTCAATTACTGATGACGGCCGGGGAATTCCGGTTGATAATCACGCTAAATTAAATAAACCGGGAGTGGAAGTTGTTTTAACAACTTTACACGCCGGAGGAAAATTTGATCATCGGGTTTATAAAGTTTCCGGTGGGCTGCATGGAGTTGGAGTTAGTGTGGTAAACGCTTTATCTGAATGGTTGGAAGTGGAAGTAAGAAGAGATGGAAAAGTTTATCATCAAAGATATGAATACGGAAAAACAGCGACAAAATTAACCACTATCGGAAAAAGTAAAAACACCGGAACAAAAGTCACATTTAAACCGGATCGGGAAATATTTGAAATCACAAAATACAGTTTTGATATTTTATCAAATCGTTTAAGAGAATTAGCTTTCTTAAATAAAGGATTAAAGATTACTTTAAGAGATGAGCGCAATGATAAACAATCTGAATTTTGTTTTAAAGGCGGCATTCTGGAATTTGTTGAACATTTAAATAAAAATAAAAATCCAATTTTTAAAAAAGTGATTTATTTGGAAAAAGAAAAAGATGACATTGTTGTCGAAATCGCCATGCAGTATAACGATGGTTATGGTGAAACAGTTTATTCTTTTGCTAATAATATTAATACAATTGAAGGTGGAACTCATTTAACTGGTTTTAAATCAGCGCTAACAAGAACCCTAAATCAATTCGCGAAAAATAAAAAACTCTTAAAAAATCAGGATGATACTTTTTCCGGTGATGATGTGCGGGAAGGTTTAGCGGTTGTTGTAAGTGTTAAAGTTCCGAATCCTCAATATGAAGGTCAAACTAAAACTAAATTAGGTAATAGTGAAGTAGAAGGCATAGTTGCTTCTGTTTTAAATGAAGCTTTGGGGAGTTTTTTAGAAGAAAATCCCGCGGTGGGCAATAAAATAATTGAAAAAGCTTTATTAGCATCACGCGCCCGCAGCGCGGCCCGCAAAGCCCGAGAATTAACCCGGCGTAAAGGTGCTTTAGACAGCGGGTCATTACCTGGTAAATTAGCGGATTGTTCTATTCGTGACGCGGCTTTGTGTGAAGTTTATATTGTTGAAGGAGATTCCGCGGGTGGTTCAGCTAAGCAGGGAAGAGACCGCCGTTTTCAGGCAATCCTGCCGATTAAAGGTAAAATTATTAATGTGGAAAAAGCGCGTTTAGATAAAGTGTTAAGCAATGATGAAGTAAGAACGATCATCACCGCTTTAGGCACAGGAGTAAGCAGTGATTTTGATTTGGAAAAATTACGCTATCACAAAATTATCTTAATGGCTGATGCTGATGTTGATGGTAGTCATATCCGCACATTATTATTAACATTGCTTTATCGTCAAATGCCGCAGCTAATTGAAAAAGGCCATGTTTATATCGCTCAACCGCCTTTATATAAAATTAAAAGAGGAAAAAGAGAAGAATATATTGAAACCGAAGCGGAAATGGACAGTCTTTTATTTGAATTAGGAATGGAAGGCTTAAAACTTGTCAATGTGAAAAATGATAAAACCTTTTCCGATAATCAATTTAAAGAATTACTGGCAATATTATTGGAAGTTGAATTTTTAAGCCATAGTGTTGAAAAAAAAGGAATCACATTTTTAAAATATCTCCAATTAAAGGACGCTAAAACCAATAAACTGCCGATATATAAAATTGATAG
>JAHITE010000069.1 GCA_018817585.1 Candidatus Omnitrophota bacterium | reverse complement strand
TCAAAAATAATTAAAGCGCGAGTACTCATCAACCCCCGCGCTGCGGAATGGTCATGATCAAACATTTTTTGCAAAGCTTCCCAAAATAAATTTAAGTCTTCCTGCGAAAAACCTGTTTGCGCGGCAAGATGCGCCGAAACAAACCCATGCGCACGGTAAAGCCCGTATGGTACAGTAAACTTACGTCCCATTTCTGAACCACCAGTTTCATTTCTTTCATCCGTTGTTTTTGCTACACGCGTAATACAATGTTCCAAAGCTACAACAGGCTCAACAGAACGAGCAAACGTCAATTGAATCGGTCCTCGAACCTGCCCGGCATTAGCCCCTGTACTCATAACTGCGCCAAAAGCTCTTACATCATAAAAATTTGCGCACATTTTAGCGCGTCCTCGCTCAATTTCACCTCCTTGAGCGACACCGTCTTTGTTGCGCTTTTTTCCATCTTTTTCATTCGCTGGTTTTTGGGTTAGATCAATATTAAGCGTTTTATATGCTTCATCAATTAACTGGTTTAAAACAGCCTTTTCCTTTACAAACACATCATATCTCTCTTCCGGTTCACCGCTTGTCCACTTTGTCAACTGCACATAATTCCGCACCTTACGTTTAAGGCAAACGTCTGTCACCAGTCCCATACCGGTTTCCGCGTCTATTCTCGGTAAATTTCCCGCGTCCGGGTCGCCGTTCGGATTTCCGTCCTGAACATCAAAAAACAACACAAAATCATAACGTTTATCCACAAAACCGTTTGTTTTCTCCATCACAAATCCTCCTCTATAGCTTCGTTAAGATTACTGTTCTTTTCGCTTTTTTTCTTAAAAAAATCTTGGCGCTGATGATAATAACCCACAGCAAAACGCGCCTGCGCATCAAGCGTCAAATGCCCCGGAAAAGTATCTTTTAATTCATCGCAAATTTCACCGATTTCTTTCTCGAAATTTATCTTTCTTCCGGGATTTAGCTTCGCTAAATGATGATTTTTTAACTTTAATAACCGCGGGAAAACCGTTACCGGAGTCGAGGAAGCCGCGCCGTAAAACCGGTCGCGAATTGTAGCGTTAATTCCGGGAGCGGCTTCTTCCTGAATCTTTTCAAGCACGGCAAACAACCGGCCTAAACGATATGCCGCGTTTGTATTGCTTTTATCTAAAGACATGAGTACCTCCTTTTCTGATTTGTTGTAAAATCTATTAAATCGATTAATACAAGCCTTAAGAATTGCCGTGCGGGCGCGGGTTACCTGTTGTTCGGCGCGAATACGCCGTACGCATTGATGCAAGAGCGTTTGCGGATACGGCAAACCGTCGAGTATGCTTACAACAACCGCGCTGGCAAGATTAGGCGGCACATTATCCATTTTATAATTTAAAACAGTTGATGTAAGAATTTGATAAAGCGATAAATGGTCATGGTCTTTCGGACCGTGAACAATGGAGAAATCCTCAAAATGCTGTCTGATCTTTTCCGCGAATTCACGAATTGTGCCGGTTTTCCAAAAACGTACTGAAATACGAGCGGCATTGGGAGCAAGCCCTAAAACATAAAAACGATTATTTTCATCCAATGGCATTTTACTGCTATACAAAGCTTCGTAAAGCCCCTTAACCGCCTGAATATTTCTATCCGGATCATCCTTGTCCGACTTGAAAAACCACGCGAAATCTGATTCAAAATTATATCCCCGCGTTTTTTTCTGTACCCAAAAGATAATAGTGGTGTCCCCAATGCCGACCTTGTTTGGAGAATCTTTTCCAAGTAACACGTTAAGCGCTGTAGTATAAGCAAAAGTCGCTTTCTCGCTAACCGGCGCGTTACTATTTTGCGCTTTTTCATAAGAACAAAACGCCGGTAAATTAAAAGAAACTATTGCCGCGCCTGACGTGTTTGTCCCTCGGACACCTTTAACTGCTGGATGCAGCCTGGCCGCCTGTACTTTTTCACCCGTAATCAGACATGTATCCCCGCCAAAAAGAGCTGACAAATCTGCTTTCTTAGGAAGCGCGTCGCATACTGTCGCAAACTCACTGCCGTCCACCTTAAATGTAATAAAAACATTCCCTTCGAGCATTTCCTGCCATAATGGGCTGTCGGATTTTTCTATTTGCTCAACAGGATTTTTATTGAGAAATTTTACGACCGCTTGAACATCAGGATGAACAACTGCAACTTCAGCTAATTTCTCCTGAAATGCTGTAAATCTCTGTTTAATATCTTCACGTTTACGGGGATTTGCTCCCAACGCGTATTCGATATTATCCCACAATAAAAATGCCTTAATACCAACAGTTCTTTTTTCTCCCTGCGGCACAAGAAATCGTTTGGCTCTTTTTTTACGCCCTTCGCCTTCCCGGGTATCCTCAAATCTCAAAAAATTGCCCTCGTTGTCAATCACCGCCAGAAACGGAATCTCCTTCCACTCCCATCCTTCTGGCGCAATCTTACTTTCCGGATCAGCCGCCTTGCGTTCATACAACTCATACAACGCCTGCAAAATCATTTCCTCACCTCCTTGCCTAATCGTTTTTTTGAACCGGTCTGCTGCTCCCAATAAGCACGGTCGTTTTCAATGAAACGTTTAATCTCTTCCGGCTTAGGCAGCGCGACCATGTACCGCGACACAAAAAGTTTGCGGTCCATTCCGCCGGCCGCGTATTCTACTTTTGTCTGATCCTTATCCGTGCACAAGATTAATCCGACTGGAGGATTATCCCCTTCACTCATCATCCGGTCTTTCCAGTAATTAAGATAAAAATTCATCTGACCAGCATCTCCGTGTTGAAACGCTCTGATCTTCAGGTCAATAAGCAAATGACAGCGCAGAATTCGATGGTAGAAAACAAGATCAATGTAATCATGTTCGTTTCCAACCGTAATCCTCTTCTGGCGTGCCTCAAAACAAAAACCATTTCCCAATTCCAGCAGAAAAGACTGCAAGTGATTAAGGAGCGCGGCCTCCAGCGTTGATTCGTGATACTGCGGAAGCTCTGCCAGCCCGGTAAATTCCAGCACGTACGGATCCCGAATAAGGTCGGCAATTACCTGCGGCGCTTCCGCTGCCTGTTTCCTTCCTGAATTGATTACAGCTTTTCTGTCCGTAGAGAGTCCGGTTCTTTCGTAAAGAAGCGAACCGATTTGACGCTGAAGCTGGCGGACTGACCAGTTACCCTTTAAGCATTCATTTTCGTAAAACGCGCGTTTCCAAGGATCATCCAAACGAATAAACTCAATAAAATGAGTCCATGAAAAACTTAAAAGGGTTTCTACAGAAAGTGGTTTCGGGCCGTTTATTTCTGTTACAGAAGAAGTTCCCGCGTGGAGATCAAATTCGCCAATCATTGATTGGCGAATTGCTGAATCCTTGCCCAATAGCTTAAATTCGCCAACCGCCGATTGGCGAATTTGAAAATATATTTTATAAAACTGCCGGCAATTTTTAAGCATACTTATACCCAGCCCGGTTACTCCACGCGTCCGCAAATCGCGAGATAGCTTCTCAAGCAATCCTGTTCCGTATTTCGCCCTGTCTTTTCCGTTTTGTTCAAACTCAATCAAGTAGGCTCCAATTATTGTGATCTTCGCACTGGAAACACCCCCGCTCACACGGGGAAAACCTTTCATCTCTATCTTTGATAATAAAAACTTTAGAAACACCCCCGCTCACACGGGGAAAACGCAGGTAAAATATGAATGATGTAAAGATGTTAAGAAACACCCCCGCTCACACGGGGAAAACAGTTTGCAATATACAAATCCATCGTCTGCTGTAGAAACACCCCCGCTCACACGGGGAAAACTGGGACAAAGTCGCGGATAACTTACCCGGCTGGGAAACACCCCCGCTCACACGGGGAAAAC
>JAHITE010000068.1 GCA_018817585.1 Candidatus Omnitrophota bacterium | reverse complement strand
TTTAACTCATAAAGCCGAGGAACTGGGCTATGATCCGCAGGTGATCTTAGCCGGCCGCAGAATCAATGACAATATGGGTAAATATATTGCTGAGCAGACAGTAAAACTGCTGATCAATGGCAATAAAACCGTGCGCGGGGCTAAAGTAAAGGTAATGGGGATTACGTTTAAAGAAAACATCTCAGATATTAGAAACTCTAGAGTAATTGATATTATTAATGAATTAAAAGAATATAATATTGAGGTGATTGTCTGTGATCCGCATGCTGATCCGCTTGCAGTCAAGTATGAATATGAGATTGAATTAACGGCTTATGATAAAGATATAAAAGTTGACGCGGTGGTAATCGCGGTTAATCATAATGATTTTAAACAGGATTTAACTGTAAAATCATTAGCACATCATCTGGATAATGACGGGACACAAGGCGTGGTAATGGATGTAAAAGGCATGTTTGAACATAAAGATTTTGAAAACACAAATATGCTGTATTGGAGACTTTAAAAGCAGGGGATAGCGATTAGGGAAAAGCATAAAGCGGATAGAGAATAGGGCGAAGATGAAAATAAGCAGCTATAAAGAACTAATAGCTTAGTTGTTGAAGTTATGAAATTGTTAACAGTATATATAAAGAAAATAACTTGAGTATGGTTTTTAGTGTTTGGCTTTTTCTAACCGCTAATCGCTAATCGCTGTACCCTAACAAATGAAGGAGTTACAAATGGCAAAATACTTAGTAACTGGCGGAGCGGGATTTATTGGATCACACATTGTTGAAGAATTATTGAAAAAAGGCGAAGATGTCGTAGTCTTAGACAATTTCTTCAGCGGCAAACAGGAGAATCTTGATATTGTTTCACAATACGCAGTACGCGATACTCAATACGAGTTAGTTCGTGGTGATATTTGCGACAAAGAAGCTTGTCTTAAGGCTTGCAAAGGAGTGGATTATATTCTACATCAGGCGGCTTTACGCAGTGTGCCGAAATCCATGGAAGCGCCGCATGATTATAATAAAGTTAATATTGATGGAACATTAACTGTGTTGGAAGCAGCCAAAGAATCAGGAGTTAAAAGGGTAGTTATCGCATCATCCAGTTCAGTATACGGTGACACTGATAAGTTTCCCCAAAGAGAAGACGCGTATCCATTATTAATTTCGCCTTATGCTTTGTCAAAATTAACCACAGAATTCTACTGCAGAATCTTCAGCGAAAATTTCGGTTTAGAAACCGTATCTTTAAGATATTTTAATGTGTTTGGCCCAAGACAGGCTTTAGATGATGAATATGCCGTGGTTATTCCCAAGTTTATTACTTGTATTTTAAATGATCAGCAGCCGCCAATATTTGGTGATGGTTTACAATCCCGGGATTTTACATTTGTGAAAAATGTTGTCCAGGCAAATTTGCTCTCAGCCATAACTCCAAGTGTTTCCGGCGAAGTATTTAATGTGGCTTGCGGCAGTGATACCAGCGTATTAGGACTTGTTGAGCTGATTAACAAATTTGCCGGGAAAAATATACCAGCTAATTTATTGCCAATCAGAAAAGGTGATGTGTATAAAACCTTAGCTGATGTAACTAATATTACCAAAAAACTAAATTTTAAGCCTGAATTTACTTTTGAGCAGGGCATGAAGATCACTTTTGATTGGTTTCAAAAGCAGCAATAAGCATGAAAAGCATGCTTGGCTGATAGCGTTTAGCGATTAGGGAACAGAAAACACCTTTGTGATATCCTGAAATAGGCTGACAGAAGACAGAGAACAGAATATAGAAAAAAGTGTCAACTATATTAGGACAAGACACTTTCACGATCCCGCATCGTGAAAGTGTTCGAGGCCTGCTGATGAACAATAATAAAGCTTGACACTTATTAGTGTAATATTATACACTTAAAGGTGTAAAAAAGGATGGTTATGTTTTTATTTAAATCAATTATATCTAGAGCACTTGTGAATTATTTTTTTATAAATCCCGAGGAAGAGCTTTACATCAATGAAATGGTTGTTAAATTGTCGTTGGACAAGAGAAACCTTGTTAAAAAATTAAAGGAGCTTGAGTTATTAGGTGTAATAAAAAGTCGTAAACACGGTAATCTGAAGTTATATTCAATTAACAAAAAGTACGCGTTATATAATGAAGTGAAACAGGTAGTGATTAAAACTTTTGGGTTTAAAGATGCACTTATTAAAATAGCGAAGAAAATTCAGGGGATAGACGTGGTTTACATTTACGGGTCATACGCAAAAAACAATATGGATACCAATAGTGATATAGATATTCTTGTTATAGGAAATTTTAGTATTTTTGAATTTCAGAAACAGATTAACGTATTACAGAAAAAATTTAGCAGAGAAATTAATATGATTAGTATGGATCCGGCTGAATTTAGCGATAGAAAAAACAAAAAAGATAAGTTTATTAGTACTCTATTAAAAGAAAGCCATATTTTAATAAAATGATAAAATTTGATAGTAAATATTTTCGAAAATTTACTTTTGCTGATCAGCAAACCCTTGGAAATATTGAAAATTCCCAAAAAGATATTAATATCGCTCAAAAGGACAAGTTTCTTGATGTGAGATTTAATTATGCCTATTCGGCGCTTATCAAATGCGGGATTGCTCTTTTAAGTTTTTATTCACAAAAAGTAAGAAGTGTCCCAGGGCATCATGTTAAAATTTTAGAAAAAATGGCTGAAATCCTTGGTGATGAAAGAATAAGCATTATTGGTAATTTAATGAGAACTAAAAGGAATATAGACCTGTATTCTGGCGGGATAGAGGTAACAAAAAAAGAATGTGAGGAGTATATTTCGTTGGTACAAGATGTTTTTAAAAAAGTGTCAAAAATAATAAAGAAAGTTTAAAACAGGTAGATTTGCGGGCGTTGCCTCTTGACCATTAGCTTTAGCAGCCTGAAAAAAGCCCTTGATTCATTTGAGCGGACATTAAATGTTGCTTGTTGTGATCAAAGAATGCGTGGTTTAGATGAGGACCAGAAAGATGCTATTCGGGCCGGACTTATTCAGAATTTTGAATTTACTTATGAATTATGTTGGAAATTTATCAAACGATGGCTGGACAATAATTTGGGAAGCACGAATGTTGATGGTGTCGCCCGGCGTGAATTATTTCGGCTGGGAGTTGAACACAGATTAATTAATGATGTTGACGCGTGGATGATTTATCATGACGCGCGAAATGAAACCTCACATACATACAATGATTATAAAGCAGAAGAAGTTTTTGAAATAGCGAAGAAGTTTTTTCCTGATGCTAAAAAGTTTTTAGCGGATTTGGAGAAAGTAAATGATTGACGTTTCGGCGCAAGATCTGAAGATAATTAAACAAATTCTCAAAAAGTATGTTTCGGATTATGAAATAAGAGCTTTTGGCTCGCGTGTGACTGGTAAAGCGAAGTCGTATTCTGATCTTGATTTAGTGATCGTCGGGAAGCAAAAGATTGAGAGAAAGTTGATGGTGCTTTTAAAGGAAGCATTTGAAAACTCAAAGCTTAACTTTAGGGTGGATATTATAGATTGGCAAATAATCTCAAATAGTTTTAGGGAAATAATTAAGTCAGAGTTTGAAATTATTAAATAAACTTAAAGGGATGAAGATCACTTTAGATTGGTTTAAGAACCAGAAATAATTTAATAAGAGAGGAGAAAATGAATAATATTTTAATTACAGGTGGTTGCGGATTTATCGGCTCAAATTTCATCAGGTATTTATTAGCAAACTCGAATTATAGAGTAGTTAATTTAGATTGTTTGACTTATGCCGGTAACCTGGAAAATTTAATATCAGTGGAAACTAATCCAAAATATAAGTTTTTCAAAGGTAATATTTGCGATTCTAGTTTAGTCTCTGAAATTATAAAAAATGAAAAAATCGATTGCATAATTAATTTCGCGGCAGAGTCACATGTGGACAGGTCAATCTTAGACGCGTCTATTTTTGTGCAAACTAATGTTCTGGGCACGCAAACTCTTTTAGAATCCGCGCGTAAAACAGAGATAAAAAGGTATATCCAAATATCTACAGATGAAGTTTATGGTTCTTTAGGTGCCGAGGGTTATTTTACTGAAACAACCCCAATAGCTCCAAATAGTCCTTATTCAGCTTCAAAAGCAGGCGGTGATTTATTAGTAAGATCTTATGTGGAAACATATAACTTTCCCGCTTTGATAATGAGATGCTCTAATAATTACGGGCCTTTTCAGTTTCCAGAAAAGTTTATTCCGCTTATTATTGCCAATGCCTTAAATGATAAAGCGATTCCCTTATATGGAGATGGTTTGAATATAAGAGATTGGATTTTTGTTGAGGACTTCTGTAGAGCGATTCATTGTGTTTTGGAAAAAGGAAGAATCGGCGAAGTTTATAATGTCGGCGGAAATTCAGAAAAGAATAATAAGGAATTAGTGAAAATAATTTTAGAGCGTTTGAATAAGCCTGAATCGTTAGTAACAAAAGTGACAGATAGATTAGGTCATGACCGCCGCTACGCGATTGATTATTCTAAAATAAACCAAGAATTAGGCTGGGAGCCTTTATGTAAATTTGAAGAAGGGATTCAACAGACAATTGATTGGTATGTAAATAATAAACAATGGATTAATAATGTATGTTCACAGCGATATTTGGATTATTACGCGCGAAACTATAAAGGCTTAGAGAAATAGAAACATGATAAAACCTAAAAAAAGCAGATGGATACTAATAACTCTAGGATATGTTTTAATGATTTTCTTATTATCATTCAGGCATCCGGGAATAGGCGCATACTCTTTATTAAAAGAAGTTTCAACTAATCTGGCGCATATTCCTTTGTACTCGGGATTAGGTTATTTTATTTTAATCATGCTCAAGCATTTTAGAATAAAAGGATTGATATCTGTTTACACAATAGCCTTGGCAATGATAATAGCGGTTACTGATGAGTTTTTTCAATCTTTTGTTCCGGGAAGAAGTGTTGACGCAAGGGACTTAATGTTAGATTTAACTGGAGTGTGTTTGGCGATTTTAGTGTTTAAAGTAGTAAGAGTAAAAATAAAAAAACAGAAAAAGCTAATAATTCTAGGGGAGACAGGAGCAGTATCGTAATGGAGATTAAGCCAACAATAAAAGAATTTATAATCAATAATTTTTTAATGGGAGCTGATTCCGCGAATATTCAGAATGATACCTCTTTTCTGGAAGAAGGGGTGATTGATTCTACTGGAATTTTAGAACTGGTAGAATTTATCCAAGAAACCTTTACAATTACGATTGAAGATGAAGAACTGATTCCGGACAATCTAGATTCTATTGACAAAGCAGCGTCTTTTATCCAGAGAAAACAAGCAAAATAAACGGTACCATTATGTTAGTGAATGAATTTTTAGAAAATAGCGCGAAGCTTAATCCGGAAAAAACTGCTTTGATTTGCCAGAATAAACGATATGCATATAGTGAAATAGATACTATGGCAAATCAATTAAGCAACGCGTTTATCGGTTTTGGAATGGAAAAGAAAGATAGGGTGGCAGTTTATCTGGATAATTCTCTGGAAACAGTTGTCTCTATTTTTGGTACACTTAAAGCCGGTGGAGTGTTCACGGTTATAAACCCTCAAGTAAAAGAAAAAAAAATAGAATATATTTTAAATGACGCTCAAGTAAAAGTATTAATCACAGATTCAAAACACTTGCAGGCTATGCCGGAAATTTTCAATAATTGTTTGAGTCTTATGAAAGTATTAATTGTGGACTTTGAACGAGCGAAACAACGTAATCCTCAATTCGCTGCAGCTAATATCAATATAGTTTCTTTTTATAAGACGCTTGAAAAACAGCCGGTTGTATGTCCGATTAACCAATGTATTGATATAGATCTTTGTTGTTTAATTTATACCTCTGGGTCAACGGGAAATCCTAAAGGGGTAATGCTTACTCATCTGAATATGGTGACAGCGGCAAATTCAATTATTGAATATTTGAAAAATACTTGCGATGATATTATTTTAAGCTGTCTGCCCTTGGCATTTGATTATGGATTATATCAAGTCTTAATGGCTTTTAAATTTGGCGGTACGGTGGTGTTGGAGAAGTCATTTCTTTATCCTTATCAAATTATTGATCTGATTATTAAAGAAAAAGTAACCGGCTTTCCATTTGTTCCGGCAATTCTGGCTATTTTATTACAGCTTAAGAATTTTGAAGTAACCGATTTTTCTAATTTACGATATGTTACAAACACAGCGCAGGCATTATCAGCTCAGCATATTTTAAAATTCAGAAAATTTTTCCCGCATGTTAAATTCTATTCAATGTATGGTCTGACTGAATGTAAACGGGCGGCTTATCTGTCTCCGGAAAAAATTGATCAAAAACCCGGTTCAGTGGGCAAGGCCATGCCGAATACCGAAGCTTATATTGTAAATGAAAAAGGAGAAAAAGTAACTACACCCGATGAAATTGGCGAACTGGTTATTCGCGGAGCAAACATTATGAAAGGCTACTGGAATCTTCCTGAACTTACAGCCCAAAGGCTCAAATCCGCGTTTTATCCTGAAGAGAAAGTTTTATACTCTGGGGATTTGTTTAAAATGGACGAGGATGGAGACCTTTATTTTATCAGCCGCAAAGACGATATAATTAAAACTGCCGGAGAAATGGTCAGCCCTAAAGAAGTTGAAGATGTTTTATATAATATAGAAGAAGTTGTTGAAGCCGCGGTGATTGGTGTGGACGATGAAATTCTGGGCAAGGCAATAAAGGCATTTGTGGTATTAAAGGAAAAATCGCGGTTAAAGGAAAATGAGATAATGCTGCATTGTTCTAAATGTCTGGAAAACTTTATGGTGCCAAAAAGCGTAGAAATCCGTTTTAGCGCATTGCCCAAGACATCAACAGGAAAAATCAGTAAGAATGACCTGATGATGAACACAGATAGCTAAAAATGATTAACACAGATTAAAAATTAAGATAAACACAGATAGAAAAGAGATGAACACTGATAAATAACTTGGAAAAGCTAAACGGTAACGAAGCCCGTATCGTTTAAAAAGGTTAAGGTTAAAAGTGGAAGATAAGAAAAAGATAACTAGTTATAGGGATTTAGATGTGTATCAGAATAGTTATGAGGCAATGCTTATTGTAATGAAAGAAATAGTTCCTAAACTGCCTGAGTGTGAAAAATTTGATTTAACGGACCAATTACGTCGTTCAAGTAAAGCTATTCCGCGTTTAATTGCGGAAGGATACGCAAAGAAGCATCAGAGGGCGGGTTTCCAGAAATACATAGATGATGCTATGGCAGAAAGCAATGAGACTGGAGTCAGCCTAAGCCAAGCACGTGATATTTATGGTAAGTACATCGATTTAAAACTTTGTGAACAATTGATTGATAAATATGACAAAACAGGCAGGCAACTATACAATCTTGGAGTTGCTTGGAATGATTTTAAGAGCCGTGGACGATAAACGTAAGACGAAACGGGCATCGTAACCGGGAACCGATAGACGTTTTTAAAGGAGCAAATCATGCGACGCTGTACCAAATGCGTTTTACCGGAAACCTTTCCGCATATTTCTTTTAACGCGGAGGGTGTATGTAATTTTTGTCAGGGATTTAAGGGCGGAGATAAACTAAAAGAAGATAAAACTGAATATTTCGCGAAGTTTAAACAATTGATCGAGCAGGAAAGAGGTAAATCAGATTATGACTGCACTTTATCTTTTTCCGGGGGCAAGGATAGTTCCTATACGCTTTATATATTAAGAAAAGTCTTTAATCTGCGCGTTTTGGCTTTGGTTCTGGATAATGGATTTTTATCAGACCAGGCATTGAGGAATATTCATGCGCTGACTGAGAATCTGGGAGCGGACTGTCAAATCTTTAAGCCTAATTTTGAAGTAATGAAGAAGATTTTTAAACACGCGGTTGATCATCCGATGTATTCATTGAAAACTCTAGAGCGCGCCAGTACTATGTGCACATCATGCATCGCGTTTGTAAAGTTTGTATTTTTAAAGATCGCTATAGAAAAGAAAATCCCATTAATGGCTTGGGGATGGTCTCCAGGGCAGGCACCGATCAGATCTTCGATTATGAAGCTAAATCCCGCGCTGTTTAAAATGACTCAGGCAGCTTTAAAAAAACCAATGAAAGAAATTGTCGGCAATGATATTGAGCCTTATTTTTTAAATGAAGAACAATTTAAAGACGCGGAGAGTTTTCCCTATAGCGTAAGTCCGCTCGCGTTTATGGAATATGATGAGCATAAAATTGTGGAAAAATTAAGAAGCCTGGGCTGGCAGGCTCCTAGTGATGTTGACGGCAATTCAACGAATTGCCTGCTTAATTCATTATCTAATCAGATACATTTAAAGAGATATAATTTTCATCCATATGCTTTTGAAATAGCTGAGATGGTGCGAAGCGGAGTAATGACCAGAGAACACGGCTTAAAAAAACTTTCAGAAACCGGTGATGCTTCAACTGTTGAATACGCGAAGAAAAAGCTCGATATATTTTAAACATCGATATAGCTAATGGCTTATGGATTATGGCTGATAGGAAAAGCCAGAACAAATTACAAATGACAAAAAAGTAGTTATGAATTATGAATGAAAAAAACTGAGAGATTGTCGATGGCATTTAACCCGAAATATAATATTACCGAAAAGATACTTAATAATCTTACGTTTATTGCTTCGGCTCGTGAGGTTATTGAACAGGCGCATTTAGTGCCGAAATGGGAAGCCTCTCTGCGTAGACAGGCTAAACTTCGTAACACCCATTCATCTACGGCTATTGAGGGAAATAAACTTACTCTTGAGCAGGTTGAGGCGCTTAGCGAAGGCAAAGATATTATCGCTACTGATAAAGATAAAAAAGAAGTGCTCAATTACCTTGAGGCTTTGGATGCTGTTCATTCTTTTACCGAGAAAGGAAAAATTAAGGTTCAAGATATTTTAAATATTCACAGGATGGTTTCAAAAGGCGTTTTGCGTGATAATAAGGAAAGCGGTGTTTTTCGTGACCGGCAAGTTTATGTGGGCAGACGTATTTTTGACGGCACGGGCTTCAAAGAAGAAGTGGAATATATGCCTCCCAAGACTGAAAATGTGCCGGACCTTGTGAAAGAATTTATTGACTGGCTGAATATGGATAAAACGTGGAAAATAAATCCGGTTTTACTTGCTGGTATTGCTCACTATGAAATTGCTAGAATCCACCCTTTTATTGACGGCAATGGCCGGACAGCCCGGCTCATCGCGACGCTTATCATTTATTTGAGTGGATTTGATCACCGCAGGCTTTTTGCTCTGGATGATTTTTATGATCGAGACCGGCAGGCTTATTACGCGGCTTTAAAAACAGTTCAGGAGAATAACAATGATATTAGCAAATGGCTTGAGTATTTCACGTCCGGCGTTGCTTATTCAGTGAATGAGGTTAAGGAAGCGGTTTTGAAATTAGGGCTAAAGAAAAAACGCGTTTCGAAGGCGCAGGTTTCTCTTACTGATAAGCAGATGAAAATTGTGGAATTTATGAACGCTCACGGCAAAGCCGCTAATAAAGATTTACAGGCGCTTTTTAAGATTTCAGCGCAGGCGGTTCATAATGAATTATCCAAGCTGGTTAAGCTTAAAGTCATTAAACCGCAGGGATCAGGCAGGTCGTTATACTATATTTTAGAATAACAAAAACAGTTGATGATTAGGTTGATGATTAGGTTGATGATTATTTACCAAAGCAAAATAGGACTTAGGAATTAGGATTTAGGAAAATCGTGTGACTTGTGTTTTGTAATTCGTAACTCATCATTTATAACTTGTAACTATTTATTATTACATATGTTATACGTTTGCATTAATTAAAAGTGTATGGTATGCTTTACGACTTGTGAAAAAGGGGTGTTTGAGTATATAAGTATAGCTAATTGCTAATAGTTTATAGCTTATGGGTTTTTAAAGCAGTTCTTTTATAATAAACATGGATTAATAGTTTTATACCATTGACTATTGACCATTAGCTATTAACTTGTCACTTGTGTTTTTGTGTCCTTGTGACATCACCGAAGGTGATCATCATGTGCGGTATTTGCGGACAATTTAACTTTACAAAACAACACAAAATTGAGCTGGAAACGCTTAAGTCTATGGTCGCGATAATCAGGCATCGCGGGCCTGATGAATTTGGGTTTTATCAGGATCCTGATATTGGCTTAGGCCATGCCCGCTTAAGTATTATTGATCTTGCTGGCGGAAAGCAGCCGATACATAATGAAGATAAGTCTATCTGGATTACTTATAATGGAGAGGTTTTTAATTATATAGAACTGCGTGAAGAATTAGAAAAAAAAGGCCATAAGTTTTATACTCATTGCGATACAGAAGTTTTAGTGCATTTATATGAAGAGCATGGACCTGATTTTGTTAAGCGCCTAAATGGCCAATGGGCATTTGCCATATGGGATAAGAATAAGAAACAGTTAATGCTCTCCCGTGACCGGGTAGGGATAAGGCCTTTATTTTATACTGTTATTGATGGTTCCTTGATATTTGGTTCAGAAATTAAGTCAATTTTTATGGACAATCGGGTGGAAAGAGTTATTGACCCTAATGGATTGGCTCAAATGTTTACACTTTGGGCTAATTTAGGCTCTCAAACCGTATTTAAGGGGATAAAAGAGCTTCCGCCGGCGCATTTTCTTTTGGCTAAAGCCGGAGATATTAAGATTGAACGATATTGGGAGATTGATTTTAGCAGGATAGATGCTCCAAAGGAAAATATTAGCGAAGATGAATACGCGGAACAGTTATTAGATCTTTTGAAGGATGCTGCTCGTTTAAGACTGAGGGCAGATGTTCCGGTAGCCGCTTATTTAAGCGGCGGACTTGATTCATCTTTTATCACAGCTTTAGTAACCAAGCATTTCAATAATAAGCTAAAAACATTTTCCGTTGCTTTTGAAGATAAGGATTATGATGAAAGCGGTTTTCAGCATAAAATGCAGTCTTGCTTAGGCACAGAACATAAGGAAATCCGCTGCAGTTATGCTGATATTGGTGAAGTAATGCCTGAAGTTATCTGGCACACTGAAAAACCTTTAATCAGAACCGCTCCAGCCCCCTTGTTTATGCTTTCCAAGTTAGTTAGAGATAATAATATGAAAGTTGTCTTAACCGGTGAAGGCGCTGATGAGATTTTAGCTGGATATGACATATTCCGGGAAATGAAAATCCGTAGGTTTTGGGCAAAATTTCCTGATTCTAAAATCAGGCCGGAACTTTTCAGCAGTTTGTATAATTATTTACCAAATTGGCCGAAAAAGGTAAATCCATTTCTTAAAGCGTTTTATATGAAAGATTTAATGGATATTAAAAATCCCATTTATTCGCATCTTCCAAAATGGAAAACATCCTTGTCGATAGTGGATTATTTCTCAGAGCATAATAGAGCATCTTTAGGCAATGCTCACAATTTAGAAAATGTAGCAAATTATTTACCTAAAAGTTTTGATTGTTTTGATGATCTGTCTAAAGCGCAATATCTGGAAATAGTGACTTTATTAAGCGGCAATCTGCTTAATTCCCAGGGAGACAGAGTGATGCTCGGGCATTCAGTTGAGGGAAGATTTCCCTTTCTTGATTATCGGGTTATGGAGTTCTGCGCTAAACTGCCGCCAAAATTGCGCTTAAATTTAATGAACGAAAAGTACTTGCTAAAAAAAATAAGTGAAAACTATGTGCCGAATGATATAATCAAAAGAAAGAAACAAGGCTATCGATCTCCGGATAGCGCGAGTTTTTTTAATAATGATAAATTAGAATATATTAAAGATATTCTCAGTTTAGATAATCTAAAGCAAGCCGGATATTTTGACGCGAAATCAGTAGAAAATCTTATTAAAAAATGTACAATTAGCGATACTTCTAAAATAAGCGCGAAGCATAATATGGCAATAGTTGGTATTATAACAACTATGATCCTGCATGAGAAATTCATTAAAAATTTCAGGGTAGATAATTAGAAAAAAAGGATAATTATGTTTGATAAATTTATGGAAATTTATGGCCTTTTTGAGAAACAAGGATTTGCTGACCCTTTGCTGGAAACCCTGCGTTTGTTTAATCTCGCGTCAAAGGGTGAATTAGCAAAAGTGGATTTACTTTTTTTAAAGGATAAAGAAATAAACCTGGATTCCCTGATTCAAAAAAGAAAACAAGGCGTGCCTTTGGAATACATCATGGGGGAGGCTGTTTTTATGGGAAATCTGTTTTTTTGTACCCAGGATACGCTGATTCCTACGGAATATACTAAATTATTGGTTAATACTGCTTTGGATTTTATTAAAAAAAGACAGGAATCGGAAAATAGGCAAACGCTTATTGATATGGGCACTGGCTGCGGAAATATAGCGATATCAATTGCCATGCATTCAAATAATACTAAAGTCTTAGCATCTGATTTGAGCAATGAAGCAGTAGCAATCGCGCGAAATAATGTGAACAGGTTCAATTTGCAAGAAAAAGTTTCTTTGTTTTGTGGAGACCTTTTCTTCCCGTTTCAGAATGAGGAATACGCGGGTAAAGTAGACATAGTTGTCTGCAATCCTCCGTATATTCCGACAAGCTCTTTGAGTAAGATGGCGCCGGAAATTGTCAATTTCGAACCGCATCTTGCGCTTGATGCCGGTCCGTATGGGATTAATATTTTCCGGAGAGTGATTACTGACGCGCTTTTGATATTAAAGCCTAAAGGGATATTATGCTTTGAAATAGGTTTAGGCCAGGAAAAGCTGGTTGGAAGATTGCTCGAGAAAAATGAAAATTATGAACAGGTTGAATATTATAAGGACCAAGGACTAATTAGGGTCATAAGCGCGGTAAAAAAAGGTTAGTATTGGAGGAAGATATGAAGATTAAACTATTAATTTTATCAGTGTTTATCATCTTTATTATATCTGTGTCTAGCTATGTTTTGAATTGTAAAGGGGGAGCAATGGGCAAGACTGTTGATTTATTAGAACTTAAAGCTGTTCCTCAGGCAAAGTGGGATTCTTTGGCAAATAAAAAGATATATTTTGGGCATCAATCAGTTGGTTATAATATTATCGATGGAATAAAAGATGTTATGACAGAGATGCCAAACATTAAGCTGAATATTATTGAAACAAAAAATCCTGAAGATTTTAAAAAAGGAATCTTCGCTCATTCTACAGTTGGTAGGAATGAAAACCCTAAATCGAAAATTGATGACTTTAAGCGAATAATGGATAGTGGTGTGGGGGGTAAAGTAGATATTGCTTTTTTTAAGTTTTGTTATATTGACATTAATTCAGAAACAGATCAGGCTGAATTACTTGCTTATTATAAGAATACGATGAATTACCTCGAGCGAAAATACCCTAATACTAAATTTGTTCATTTTTCTGTACCGATAAGGACTACTAATAATAGTTTCAAAGCAAGGATAAGACGATTTTTTAATAAAGATGTTTGGGGCGACAAAGAAAATATAGCACGGAATAAATACAACAAGAATTTTATGGATGAGTATGTTCCTAATGAAGATTTTTTTAATATTGCGCTTTATGAAGCGACATTGCCTGATCATAGTTTGAATTATTGTGCTAAAAGGGGTAATGATTATTTGGCTTTGTGGTCAGGATATTCCGAAGATGGAGGGCATTTATCCTTATTAGGAAAGAAATATATTGCTCAGAAATTACTGTTATTTCTCATTGGATTAGAAGCATAAAAATTGAGGCTGTTATGGATTTAGATAAGAAAGTCGATATATCATTTGTGATTTTAACCTGGAATTCACAATCTATGATTGAGCGGTGTGTAAAAACATTTGCTAAATCGATAGAACAATCGAATATTGAAGCTGAGTTCATTTTAGTGGATAATGGTTCTATGGATAAAACAGTTGATATTCTGACTAACATAGTTCTCCCCAACCTTCCAGAATGCTGCAGGGGAGAGGTTATAAAACTTTCTAAGAATATGGGAACTACGAAAAGTAGAAATATAGCTTTAAGGAAAATAAATGCTAGTTTTTGTGTTGTTTGTGATTCGGACACTGAGTTTCTTAGGGGTGATTGGCGGCAAGCTATAAATTTATTGAAAAATAATGAGAGTATAGGCATTCTAGCCGCGCATTTATATTATGGTGATAATACAACCCAGCAATCAGTGAAAAAATTCCCAACATTAATAGATAAAATATTGAAACTTCGGAAGCCATTTTTTAGAATGATGGAAAGCACGACAGATTATTATAAAGATTTTACTTGGGAAAAATCAAGGGAAGTTGATACCGCTATTTCCGCTTTTTGGATGTTTCGGAATGATTTAATTGATACCGTTGGATTATTGGATGAAAAAATTTATTATTCTCCTGAAGATATAGATTTTTGTCTGAGAGTATGGCT
>JAHITE010000067.1 GCA_018817585.1 Candidatus Omnitrophota bacterium | reverse complement strand
TGGTATTAATGCACAGTGCGTCTTTTGATACTGAAATCGACTGATTTTATTTTGGCTTTTATGGAAAAATGTTTTACCGGGAGGTATTACTTTTAAAAGGGACTTTTTGTCTCTTGACTTTCTGTTCCATAGGTGACCCCCTATTTTTGTTCTTCACCCTGTCAATTAAATAGAACCGTTGTCCCCTTTATAGTATGTCCCTTATTCCTACCGTCAAGTCCGGGCTAGCTCACGTTGTCCCTTTTATTCTTCACTCATCTTTACTACAATTGAATCATCTGTTGCCCCTGGTAAAAAATCAGTTTTTTTTCCACCCAAAAAAACTATCCTCGGATTAGAATCAATTTCCGCAGGAATTTTCTCATAATCATAACTAAAAGCAGACATTCGATGAAAATCACTTTCCTGAAACTGGGAAAGAAATTTACCTCCCACATATATCTGCCACAATTCTATATTTATTTGTTTACGATCAGAACTTCTAAAGAAGCCGAAAACCAATCCATCATTTCTATATACCCAATTAAATGGACGTTGCATATTCAACCATTTCACAGCCTCTTCAATTGAATTAAAGTGTTGTTGCCCTTCCTCACATACAATTCTAGTCTTAAATGTCAACAAAGCAATAGATTCAGCAGAATTATATATTCCCAAGCTTCCATACCAGCGTGTTGTTCTCGGAAATAATTTTATAATTCGCTGTTCCTCATCAATTTCATATTTTCTTTTTAATGGCCCCACATACGTAATTTTCACTCTACCATTTTTATTATTAGATTCAATAGTCATTCCAGGAACCATTACTATTTCATTAAATGGCTCTAAAGTTTCATTAGCGCAACCAACCAATAAAAAGATTAATAAAAATAAAAAAACATATTTCATATTTTTTCTATCCCCTTGAATATTCATTCCCTGTAATCACCAGGCTTATTACCATTAGGAGTAAAGTATCTAAAAAAATCTCTAGCAACTCCTGCTTTCCAAGTCTTAAACTTTTTTGGCAAACTATCAAGACAATCAGCTAAGGATTTGTCGCCTTTTTTTCGACATTTTTTTCTTTCTTTCTCACATGGATTTTTAGCACAATCATGCAAAGCCACATCATGATAATACCAACACCAATCCCTAGGATTCTCAGGCTCTACAAAATCCTTATCTCCCCTTCTAGGAAAATCATCTAATTCTGTCCCTTTACCGGTATCACCATTTACTCTTCCAGGTCCCCCCCAATTGCCATCAAACCAAAACATTGGATCCCATTTGTCATTAAAATAGTTACTAAATTTAAATAACCCCCACGGATCCACCCAAATAAATGGACTATTATTCACATAGGAATACAAGTTTACGCTGTCAATATACCCAATCGGATCCTGACTAATAAACCTTCCTATCCCTGCATCATAATACCTAGCTCTGTAGAAATACAACCCCGTCTCGCTATCGTATTCCCGAGATGTGTACATGTAGGGATTGCCTACGGCACTAGCGTTTAGCGGTGAGCGATTAGCGTCTAGGATGGTTGTATTACCGAACGAATCATATTCATAAGATTCGACAACCGCCTGTGTGTCATCGGTTAATTCTACCACAGACCCCAATCCATCAAACGTATAATAATGGGCGGAGGCAAGCGCCGCCCCTACAATTGCTATCGGCTCATCTATCCCTTGGCCATGCAAATAATGTACCGCTACTGTGCCCGCAGAATCGTACTCCACAACAATGTCTTCATTATCATATAAATAATACGTTGTTACCCCATCCACGGTTTTCGATAGCCGCTTTCCAAATGGATCGTAATCATAACGGGCGGAGGCAAGCCCCGCCCCTACAACCTCAATTAATCTATTCTCATAATCCCAAGTGTAATTCGTCAAAGAGCCATTATCATTCTTATCGATCAAATTACCATTATTATCATAATTATAATTTATTCCATCATATGATGTCAATTTATTTTCAGCATCATATGTCCAGTCTGAATAATCCGCGGAGGTTTCTCGATTGCCCACCTTGTCATAGGTATATGTCTCATCTGAAGTAATTGGATGATCCGCATTTGTTAACCTATAAATATCATCATAATTATAATCATGCGTGCCCTCTGATGTATCCATTGAAAGACGATTCCCAACATCATCGTAAGCATATAAATATTCTGAGATTACTGTTGCGTCTGATTTTCTATTAATAAGAGAAGTTAATCTATTAGCATTATCGTATGTGTAATCTGTATATACTCCGTTTGGCAGAGTCTTTTTGGTGAGCCGACTTGCAACATCATACTCATAGCCAACAGTCGATAGTCCATGGTCAATAGTGGTTAGTCTATTAAAAGCATCATAAGTGTAATCTACTGTACCAAGTGAATCGGGATAGGTCATTGTAGCCTTATTGCCGAACCTATCGTATGTATAGTTTACTGTTTTGGTTCCAAAGGAATAGTCTGTACTTACACTTAATACTCTGTTTAACTCATCATAAGCGTATACGCCATTGTATGTGCCGTCATTCCAGCTGAGCATATTAGAGTTATTATCATAGCTGAAGACTACTGTTTTTATTGGTGATAGTTTACCTCCGTAGTATACGTAATGCAATTGATTGTAGTCATCATATTCTAAATAAGCACGTGTCTTATGGAACGATAGTGAACATAAGTTACTGTGCGAATTTACTTCGAAATATATCGAGAAATTTTTTAAAGAAAATTTTCCGCTGCTTAGATTTCGAAGCTGCCTTAATGTATAAATCCATATCTCTCAAAGAACCACCCCAAACCAGAACAAGTTTGATTTAGGGCATAGCGTACACTTTGCAGAAAAGCATGCATCCCGGCATTATTGGGATAACTGCCTAATTTATCCCGCCAGCGGCGGGAAATGGCAGTGGCGGATCTATCCGCCAAGCATGCTATGTATACTTCTTTTTTTTGTTTTGCAGTCAATGAAAAGCTCGCTTTTCGGTTGGCAAGAAACTAAAAAATGTTGAAATTACAGATTTGACCCCTTCCCCTTCCCTTCTTCCCCTCCTTCCCCTTAAAAGCCGAATATCTTATTCTACGATTATGCGTAAGCTTAATCCTGATGATATTGAAAAATTTATTCTCTCTCAATTAGACAGAGTTAAACTAGGCCATAATATCTTTACTGAAGACGCTTTGGATTTAATTGTCCGTTCTTCCGACGGCATCTTGAGAAAAGCCCGTAATCTCTGTATTGCCTGTATGCTTGAAGCCGTCAGATTACGCG
>JAHITE010000066.1 GCA_018817585.1 Candidatus Omnitrophota bacterium | reverse complement strand
CGTATGATTGCGATCCCAAAATTATGATTGCAATCTCATTTGCAAATAAAGTGAATCCGAGGCCCCGGATAGAATCAAATAAAGTGAGCCGAAAAATGCGTTGATTGCGATTCCGGGTAATTATAAGTGCGAGCCGCTACAAATAATGCAAGGAATGATAATGCAATCCAAAAAATTACCCGAAATTTACAAAGGGTACAGCGTTACGGAATTATTAAAAATACTGAAAGAACTCCAAGGACCGACAGGGACCAAGGCGCCAAGGGAGAAAATCAGGGCAATGTCGGAACTCGTGAGAGAGTACAAACTTACCCCAGTGCATCAGGTATCGAGTGGCAGCTTGAATTTATCAGAATGGGAGTAGTTATAAAATATGAAAATGTAAGTGTACCAGCTGACTTGGACAAAACAACTCAACTGCAAAGGATAAGTAAACTTGCCCAGAAGATTGTCGCAAAAAGTAACCTGGGAGCAGTGCAGGTGAAATTTAAAGAAACTGGGAAAACGATTTCCCTTCACAGAGGTAAGGACAATAAGAAAAGTTTTGAAAGGTAAAAAATATTATTTATTATTATTTAATAACATTTCAATTATTAAAAAAACCTTGCTGTAAATATCCGGATCTTTGCTTGCTCGGGATCCCGCTACGTTAAGAATTTCTATATTATTTTTTTTTACCCAACTAGAAAGGCTGTTAAAAGCCTCTTTGTTTGTCATCTGGCTCAAATTGATATGAAGCCATGGTTTTCCCCAACTTTCGGCCAAGTCACTGGTTAACCTGGAACCACCTGCCAACTTTTTGTGAGTAAAAATAACCGTGCCGGCACTTTCTATTACGTTCTGTTCGGTACGTTTTGGATAACCCTCACCGGTCATTTCCTGCATTTTATATTTATCTGACAGTGGCCCGTTTTCTGTTTTTCTGCCTTTCGGTAACCAACCACCATAGGGGAAACCACATTTAATAGCTGCATCTATACCAGCAATATCAGCCCCGGTTTGACCACCGGAGATTATTTTTCGTAACATTCTTTAAAACTCCAAACCAAATAAGCAAGTTCTGTAATCAAAACACCTTCGGTCAAGTTGCCGTCAATGGCTTTTTTGATTTTTGATTGCATTTTGATCGACCTGGCTGGTCCGGATCCGGGAATTCTGCAATCAAATTCCCTAGTATCGAGGCAGGCGTCGGGCAGATCGGTGTGCAGTTCACCTAGGCGGTGATTGCACAATTTTAAACAACTGCCATTATTGCCCCCAAAATGGCTCCGATAATGGTACAGACTATGATAAATCCAGTCTTTAAAATCCAGACTATTATTTTACCAATGCCACGCTTTATTTCCATTTTTATCTCCGTTAATAATCAATTTTATTTTTATCGAAGTAAAATTTGAAAACCTCTTCTGCAAATACACTTTTATTGCCCCTGCAATTTTTATCAATTGCATGGACTATATTTTCCGACAGGTAAAAAGGACTCTGTTTTTTTTTCACCTTACTCTTTGGTCTACCTGGACCCTTGGGAGACTTTGCGGGATCTTCAACTTCGGCTTTTCCACTGAATATAATATCATCGATATTATTTATTTTTTCTGGAGTTTTCTTTTTTGTTTTCATATCGTTAACTTAATTTTTTAATAACTTTATAGAGTGTTTCGATTTCTAATGCTGCCTTACCTGCAGGCTCATACTCGGTGACGCCCTGGCCCGTACTGACAGATGTTTTATAAGCGACTCGGTTATGTAAGCGTTCCGGTAGCAACGGTATATCATCTTCATATACTGACAGTGCGTCTTGGGCCTCGTCAGATACGTTAGTGTTGGGCCTTACCATATTTAAAATCATGCGTCCCTTCATCTCGTTAAAGGGTTGTATCTCTTTAAAAACATTTACTGCATCTTCGGCTGCCCATACGTCAAACTGGCTTGGTAACACTGGCAGCAAAAACAAGTCACAGGCGGCCACCGCCGACCTGAATACGGCATTATCACGGCCACCGGCATCAATGATGATAAAATTAAAAGCTGTTATAAAGCCCTTTATATCTTTATGGAGTTTGTCACTCACCAGAGCAACAGCTTTTATGTCGTCCTTTTCCCTCTCAGATCGAAAAGCGACTGAGGATCCCTGTGGATCAGTGTCAATAAGAAGCACATTTTTACCATCCTTTGCCGCTTCCACAGCTAAATTAATGGCAATGGTCGTTTTACCAACACCGCCCTTGGTGTTACCAATTGTGATGATCATTTTTTTCTCCAATAAATATTATTATTTAATGTTAAATTCTTTTAAAAAAAAGGAGAATTCTTTCTCTATAGCCATTTTTCTGCTGTGAATATCAATAAGTTGTTCAAGCTGTTTATTTTTCTTGGCAAGCTCTCTTCGAGTTTCTTGTAGTTCATCAACCGTATTAGCGTAATTTCCAATAACAAATGTGATAACGCCAGATCCGGTACCTATATCTAGCCTACTTTTAAGAGCTTCTAAATGATCATCGAATTTTTCTGTTGTCCTGAGAGTTAAAGCCATAATTACCTCCTAATTAAATTTAAAGATATTATTTAATAATAAAAAATATCACATAATACAACTAATAAATAATAATAAAATTTATTTTATATTATTTATAATTATTAAATAATTGTGTTTATGGCCTTTCCTTTCTTTGATTATTTTTTGGAGTTAAATTTATAATTTCAAGACAGCAGCAACAAAAGGGAGGCTTGCCTACCATGTTGTTGTTTTATATTTTGTATTTGTTTAAATATTGTTATTAGCGATAACCTATCATATTGATATTTAATGATTTTTTTATTTAAACTATCACCAAAGTCGGGTTTATTATCACTTTTTTCGGGTAAACTATCACCATTCTCGGGCGAGCTATCACCAAAGTCGGGTTTACTATCACTATTCTCGGGTAAATTATCACCAAAGTCGGATTTGAATGGACAAAGTGATAAATTCACATAAATCTCTTACTGGGAAAGGATCTTATGAATGTAGTTTTCTTATTTTTAACGTAATTATCACCATTCTCGGGTGAACTATCACTAAACTCGGGTTGTCTTTTTTAAACTATCACTATTTTGTTGACAGGTGATAGAAAAGAGGCTTTAAAAGAGAGAGTTTTTATTGTTTAGGAGTAAGTGAATAAGGAGCACAACTTGAGCTTAAACACTAAGGTTATTAAAAAAACAGGGACCGGTGGACTCATTGCCACTTCAAACGATCTGCTCATTGAAGCGCAATGGCCGCAACTGAAAATTAATGAACAGCGATTGGTGCTGTATATGCTGTCTTTAATTCAGCGGGATGATAAAGATTTCAAACCTTACCGCATTTCAGTACGCGAATTGTGTAACATCATGGACGGGACCCGCAAGGATCTCTATGCCAGATTTGACGAAGCCACCGATGGCTTGATGAAGAAGGTAATTCGCTGGATTAATCCGGATGAGAAAGGTGAAGGCCGGATCGATAAAACAACATGGTGTTCATCCGCGTCAGTCATACCAGGTCAAGGATGTGTTGAGCTTCGATTTGACCCAACATTGAAGCCTTTTCTTTTGGCGTTGAAAGGGAACTTCACCACATGGGGAGAGGCCCGTGCCGTCATTCGGTTGAAAAACCACTACTCCCTGCGCTTATATCAATTAATGAAGTATAACCAGGGTCTTGCAAATGTGGATAACCGTCAGACTGTTGTTGTGGCGGTTTCCTGGCTGCGGGATTATTTATCTATCACTGATGATACATACAAGCTGTTTGGTCATTTTAAGAGCAAGGTGTTGGTGCCGGCGCAAAAGGATATAGCCTCAAAAACTGATATCGAGTTTAATTTTAAGCAAATTAAGAAAGGCCGCAAGGTTGAAGAGCTAGAATTCGCGTGGAAACAAAACAAACGATATGACCAAAAGGAGCTGCCAGGTTTCACAGAGGGTGGCAAAGCGACCATGGAAGATATTTTAATTTTAGAATTCGGTATCACTCCAGAGAAAAAGGCTACAGAATTGCTGCAGCAATATGGGCATGATCACATCCAGGAAGCCTTGCAGGTGGTACGAGAGTACATTGCCAAATTAAGAAAGCGCGGCCAAAAACCAGAAAACGTCGGTGGCATTGCTAGGAAAGCCATCGAAGAGGGATGGAAGCCACAAAAAGCGGCTATTGAAATCGAATATGAGGACAAGAAGAAAGCCGCGGAAGAGGCTAGGGTAGCGGAACAAAACCGTGAAGAAGAGCAAGAGGCCCTTGAAAAAGAATTACAGTCCAGGGCTATGTCCAGATACGAAGCAATGTCGGAAGACCAAAAAAACATTATCCTGTCCGAATTTCATCAACACTTGATAGAAACCGGTAACCAGGTGATAGTAGATCGTTATAATAAAACCGGAATATCACCGGGAGTGATTGAATCACTGTTTAAGGTGTTTGTACATGAGAAGTTAGGAGAGGGGAAAAAGTGAGTGTGAGTCTTACTCCTTTAAAAGCACAAAAAAATAAAAATCAAATAAGTTGGTCTTGGTGAGCTGAGCACGGTGGATGAGTTTTCTTTTTTATATAAGTAAAAAAACCTATTCTGAAGATTTTAGATCATTTCAAGAATAACTTTCCGAATAAGTGTCGATAGGTTTTTATCTTCGAATATCGCCTTGCGCTTCAGAGCTTCCAGCTCCGCCTGTCTCAATGGAATTTGCAACCAGATTAGATCAATCGGAAATCCAGTCCCACCTTGGTCGGCTTTAAGCTCGGCCAGACTTCGTACTCGGTCGGCAACTTCAACCGGTATCCTGCGGTGTTCCCGGCTTTCTTCCGGTTGCTCCCAATTTTGATAGGTCCGTATCGGAATACCTAATACTTTTGCCAGATCCTGCTGCCTGGCTCCCATGCCCGTTCTAATTTTTTTTAGTTCATTCGGTTTCATGTATTCAATCTACTCAATGAGTGTATTGATGTCAAATTAAATTTACTCATTGAGTAAATCAATATCCCTGCATGTTGCGGGATTCCTTATTCGATTTCCCCTTCAGATCCAATTAGACATCACAAGGCAACGTGGATCTTCGAATAGTTGAGATTGGCATGTCACATTTACATGGCAAATAGTGTCTCTATTTTGCCACACTGTTTGCATTCTCAACACAATCAAATTGTGTTCTTCTTTGCCATACTTGGACATTTGTAACTAATCAAATATTGTCGCTTTTTTGCAACTTTTTTGGGCATGATGTGCATGGCCCATGTGCAGTGGTGGTGAAAGCCTTGGAAGGCTCATGTCAATGCCTTGATTGAAGAATCGTCCATGAATAGCGCGAAAACGAGCTGGTTTTCGGCAATCCCGCAGCGTTAAGAACGCATCTTTTATGAGCCATCTCCATGGAGTTGGTCCCGCTAAGTAGAAGTATTCTATTCACAACAAGCACAATCTACTGGTACGGAATCTGCTTGCTATCAAGGATCTGACCCCTTCCATATAATACCATTATCCTTGATGATATCGGCTATCTTCAGCAAAGCCGGGCGGAAATGGAGGTGCTTTTTACCCTCCTGGCCGACTGCTATGAACGGGTACGGAGATGTTGACAAGCAATCTGCCTTTTTCCCAAATAGGAGTAGATATTCAAGGATCCGAAGACCACGGCCGCAGCCATTGCCCAGCTGGTCAATCACAGTCTTGCGGCTCAAAAGCAATCCTGAGCGTGATTATAGATGAAAATGCTGTAACCTCTTTGCCGTCAGAAAGGACTGCCGCAAGCGCAAGAACTTAGCACGCCAGTGATCAACACATCAGCGGAGACTGGGTTTTACGACGAGGAAATGGATTAACGGGGGAAAAGGATCGGGAATTATAATTGTCGTTGATCAAGCTTAAAATTAATTTGACATTGTTTGTGTGGTGATGTAGTGGTATAGAAGTATAGTGGTAAAGAGGTATATAATTTGCGCTTGTTGGGGCGTTAAGCATAGTTTATGTTGCTGGATTAAATTCAGGTATACATAACAAACTTAACCACCAACAGGAATCTCTATGGCAACGCCATCACCGCAAGAAAAAGTAACTTTAGTACTTCCAGCGCAACATAGTTGGCTCAAAGGTCTGAGAGGTAGTTCATTAGTCATCGAATATCTCCTTGACAAAGAATTCGGTACCAAGACTGGGAGTGGTGAGGATGCAGACAAATTGGCTGCGGAAAAGATCGTTAAAGCGCAGAGGATAATGGAAAAAATGAGGAAAAAGAAATTAACACGACGAGATGAACCCGACTGAAACAACCGAACATAATCGAAGGACAATAAGCAAACTCCGACGAGAGTTGGGCAATATCATCCTGGACACTCTTCAGGACCCCTTGGTTGAGGATATTGCCCGAAATTCCGATGGTTGGCTTTGGATAAAAAAGCAAAGCCAGCCATGGGAGAAAATATCTGAACTGAACGACATCCAAACCGAAAACATTCTGCGGGCTGTTGCCAGCAGCCTGGGGATTACCATTACCCCT
>JAHITE010000065.1 GCA_018817585.1 Candidatus Omnitrophota bacterium | reverse complement strand
GGCAAAAACACGTCTTTTCGCTAAGCCTGAGCCTGCATCGTGCAGTCTCAGCCGCGCGTTCTCACTAAGGATTCCGAAAACATCTGCTAGGTCGCAGATATTTCGGACTAAATTCGAGCAGGCTGACTTGACTTCGCTAACACTACGTAAGTCAGGCTCTCATTTAAAGCGCCGCTCAAAGAGAATTTTTGCCCAGCGAATCTACTATTGACCATCGACTATTAGTTATCAACGTTGAAACTTTCACCAAGTCTGTTTTTGCTTTTAACCTGTGACCTTGTGTCCTGGTGACTTTGTGACCTTGAATCAATACTGAGTTAAGCTGCCTTGACGACAGGCAGTACGGATTGCCTTTTTAAATGTTTTTAAACTGAGCGGCAGTAAAATAATAGAGAAAATCAGGAGAAATAATAATTCATTTTTAAGTTGATAAACGCTGTAATTTTGATAAACAGCTAATTCTATGGCCCGGATCGCGTAAGTTACAGGCAAGCAATGGGCTACCATCTGTAAATACCCCGGCAATACATTTATCGGAAAATAAACTCCTCCGACAACCCCTTCTAAAGTGCTGATTAGCCAGGCAGTGGGATTGCCTCGTTTGTAAATTAAAACAAAACTCGCGGAAAAAATCCCTAAACTGCTGAAAGAAATAATGGTTAAAATAAGCGTGGTAAACGCGGATAAAAAATTAATATTCGTAAAATTTATTTTAAATAAAAATACGCCAAAAAGAAAATAAATTAAAACGTCTAATGTGGCAAAAACAATATTCCAAATTGCCATGCTTAATATGATTGTTTCAGTTTTTGTAGGGGTGAGAAATAAAGATTCGAGAGTGCCTTGTAGTTGCTCTAATCTGATGCGTGATGAAAAAGAGCCGATGCCTACTCCAATATAGCTAAAAAAAGCCATGCTTAATAAAACATAAGAAAAATAATTAACTCCAAATTCCTCCAAGTACGCGTTTATTTTATTACCAAATAATCGATTAATAAAAAAATATATCAAAAGAGAAGCGCATACGCTGAAGATATTCATAATAAAAGCCAGCTTATAGCTTGACTCAATTAAAAAATCTTTTTTTATTAAAGCGTTAATTTTTCTAAACATTTTTTATTACCGTTGTATAAATATCAGTTAATGACGCATCAAGCATATTAAATTGTTTTCTTAAATCATTTAGATTGCCGAGTGCTGATTGTTTGCCTTGGTCAATAAACATAAAGTAATCACAAAGGTTTTCTGCCTCTGGAATATTATGGCTGGTAAGGATTATGGTTGTTCCGTTTAGACTGAGCTGTTTAATGAAATTATACAAACTTAAGGAAGTGTTAAAATCAAGGCTTTTTGACAGTTCATCAATCAGCAGGATCTTCGGATTATGAATAATTGCTCTTAAAAGAGAGAGCTTTCGCTTCATGCCAGAGGAATAAGAATCAAAACGTTTGTGGATATAATTGATATCAAATACTGCTAAAAGTTCTTGAATCCTCAGTGTGGTTTGCCGGGGGCTTAACCCGTACAAAGCCGCGAAAAATTCCAAATTTTGCATACCGCTTAAACGCCAATAAAAACTGCGTTCTTCATTATCGACAAAGCCAATAAGTGATTTTATTTCAAAGCTGGATTTATCAGCAGGGTATTGGTCGATAAGGATAGTGCCTTGATCAGGAATAAGTAAATTGCACAGGCATTTTAACAAAGTGGTTTTTCCAGCTCCATTGGGCCCGAGAATGCCTAAAATTTTGCCGGCAGTTAATTGGAAGTTTATATCTTCTAAAGCTTTGACCGGTTTTTTCTTATTCATTAAAAGCTTGAGCAGGTCTTGAATTGTTAGCATAGGGGGAAATGATTTTCCCAGATTGCGCACTTGAATAATGTCTGGATTGTTCATTTTACTAAACTAGCAGATAGTTAATCCTGAGTCAAGGTATGTTTTTTCGTAAGAGAAAGTATTTTTCTATCTAATATGACTTGAAAAAATAACGCTTTTCATGTTAAAATAAATCACGCTAAAGATTTAAGTTTAAAGCTAAATCAGTAAATTATTTTTCCAAGGGAGGGATTTTTATGAATAAATCATATAGCAATGGGATTGCTTGTCTAATCGCGGTTACTCTTATCTTAACCCTGAATCCGGAAAATGTTTCAGCGCAAAGCGCGCAAATTGAAGACTCGCAAGTTGCCGGTGAGTTTTTTGGCGTACCGGTTTCCGCGGGAAATTATTATTTTGCCAAAAGAGTGGTTATGACTTTTGGCGCTAAATGGCGCGGCGCGCCTAAAGATGAAGCTGAGCTGGAAGATCTTGTCTGGCAGGAGCTGCTTTTCTCTTATGAAGCTTTTAATCGCGGGATCACAGTTTCTGAGCAAGAGATTGATGAAGAAATTGAGAAAATTTTAAAAGCAGACAAGGTGGATTTTAGCTTTAGAGTGGATAAAGAAAAATATCAGCAATGGGTTAAAGATAAATTAGGGATGTCGATTGAGGCGTTTAGAAATCAAATGGAACATTTAGTAAAGCTGGAAAAACTAAGAACTCAGATTATTGCTGGTTTTGAGCCGGAAGTTAGCGAAGAAGATGCGTATGCTAAATTTCTTAATGAGTACAATACGCTGATGGTTGAATTAAAAGAGTTTGCTGATATTGAAGCAGCTCAAGAATTTTACAAAAAAGCGGTTGCGGTGATTCAGGAAAACGCGAATGAGGAATTAATTTGGAATGATTTGATATATTCTTATGAAGCCAGCCTTAGGAAATTTAAAGCTTTGGATGAGGATGTTGATAAAGCCATTGAAAGCTTATTGCGTAATGCTGAGGTGAACTTTAAATGGAAAGAGGAAACTGATAAATATAATCAATGGATTAATGATAAGTTTGAGATGAATCCAGATGATTTTAGAAAACAGGTGACTGGTTTGGCTACCGCGGACGCGTTTACGCGGAAAATTCTAGCAAAAGAACAGGCTGAGATTGAAAATAAAGCCAAATACTCGGAATTTCTTAAGAAAAATAAAACTATTGCCATTGCTTACAATTTCTTTTTTGATGCGTTTGAATCCGCGGGTCCGGATGTTTTAAAGTTTGATTCGGCCAGCCAAGCCAAGAAGTTTTATTCAATAGCCGGGAGACTCCCGGGTTTTTGGGAAGATGAAAAAAGAAAAGATCCTGGCGGATTTAAAGTTCCGGGATTTGTCGCTCTGGATTTTCTGATTCATATGTGGGGGTTCAATAAAGAAGATGCTTATAAAATGCTAGATGAGCAAGTTGGAGCATATTATCCTCCGGCGCCGATTTATAAGGGCTATGGGGTTTTTAAAATAAAGAAAATTCGCAAGGCTGATCCAGGAGAATTTGAGAGTAAAAAAGATGATTATCTGAAAAAAGTAAAAATGATAAAGCAATATGATATGTATAAACAATGGGTAGATGATTATAAGAAAAAAGCGGCAATAAAAGTATATATTAAATGATAATGGAAAACTCTATCCAGGCAGCGAAAGCAGCGATATATAAGCATGATATCCTGCAAAAAGGAAGTATTCAGATAACAGTTAACGGTAATTCAATGTTTCCGTTTTTGAAAAATAATGATCGGATCATCCTGAATAAAGCGGGATTGGATCAAATTTCCATTGGGGATATTGTTTTAACTGATAAGGGCAATAGACTGCTTTGTCATCGGGTTTTCAAGAAAAACACTAACAGTTTGCGAACTAAAGCAGATGCTTTGATTTATTCTGATGAGCTTGCTCAAGAAAAAGATTTGATTGGAAAAGTTGTTGTAATAAGAAGTGGAAAGAAAACAATAAGATTGAATACTAACTTCGCAAAATATAGTGGGTTTTTAATCTCTAGAGTAATGGTTATTGGAGCGTTTTTATATATTCCATTAAGACTGCTAAGAAAGATAGGAAGAACGTTAGCTTCTTTTTTATCGTATCAAAGACAACCCTAAGATTCGGATAATATGAATATTTATCGAAATTCAATCAATTCGTCTACAGCCATGGATAAGATGATCATGGCTTGTTTGCGTAATGCCGCTGATTGCGGCCAGGCGATAGATAATATGAATCTACCGCGTTTCAATTGGCATGTGTTCCTGAAAAAAATTTTTACTGAAGGAGTGGATGGGATATTATTTGATAACCTGAGCAAGTGGAATCTGGGGAAAAAGCTGCCGGCTTGGGTATTAGATGAAATCAAACAGAATTATATGCGTAATCTAGGCAGAAATTTATTAATAACCAATCATCTGGAAAAAGTTTTGCAAGCTTTCGAAGACAATAAAATAAATGTGTTATTATTGCGGGGCGCTGACTTTCTGAGTAGATTATATCCTAAGCTTGGCAGTAGGACAATGAGTGATGTTGACCTGGTTATGCATAAAGAAGATCTCGAAAAAGTAAACAGTTTATTGGAAAGTCTTGAATACAGACATCCTCAAGGATATATGTATTTATTTAGTAATAATGTTTTATTTATTGATTTACATATAGATTATATTGGTTCTTATAAGTTAGCGCGTAATTCGCGCTCGCCAAATATTAAAGATAAAGATATTTGGCTGGAGGCAATGCCATTTAAGAGTACCAGTGTTCGCGTTAAGGTTTTGTCAGTATATGATTCGGTGATTAATTGCTGTGCTCATTTACAAGAGCATTCATTCTCAAAGCTTATCTGGTTTTATGATATTCGAAATATGATAGCAGGTTTAAAAATAAAATTTGATTGGGAAAAATTAATTTATAAAACCAGGCAGTATGATTTGGAAAAACCGGTTTTTTATGTATTAAGTTATTTGGATGTTAATCAGATTTTGATGTTTCCTCCTGAAGTCAGGACAGAGTTTTCCTTGATTGCCCTAAATGGTTTTGAGAAAAAATCTCTGTCAATGTTGTTAAAAAATCGAAGAAGAGACGTGTCTGGCGAGTTGCTTTATTTGTTTTCCAAAAAGGGCTTTATTCTAAAAGTTAAATGTCTCTGGCAGTCAATATTTATTGATAAAGCATCTTTTCATCTGGCAGTTGAGAAAATAACTGTATGGCATTATCTGCAACGGTTATTGTCCATAAGTTTATATGGAATTAAAAATTTATTTAAGCTGATTATGATCTGAGGAATAACAAATGAGCGCATGTATGTATTTATCAATCGGCGGTATTGGCTTAAAAGTTAATAGCCGTGATCCTGATTTTATTGAAAAAACCATCCGGGAATTTAAGGCTTTTATCTCAGCCAAAGAAATCGAAGATTGTTTTTCCATTGAAGTGATTCTTGATTATATTCCGCAAGAAGTGGCAGGGATAAGTGTTTTTAAAAAACAAAGTATTTTTGAAATTAAAGCTGATGAGTTTAGCGGCTGGCTAGATGTAGAACATCGGACGGCTACGGTGCGGGTTGCTGATTTAGCTGGCGTTTTTAACTGTTTTTTACGGGTATTTTATTCGGTTGTTCTCCTGGAATATAATGGATTTCTTGTCCATTCCGCTGGTTTAGCTTATAAAAATAAAGGATATTTGTTTGTCGGAGCATCAGAGAGCGGTAAAACAACAGTAGCAAAAACAGCGGGAAAAGATTTCAAGGTGCTGAGTGATGAATTGGTTATTATTAGGCGAGTAAACAATGAAATATTTCTTTTCGCGACTCCTTTTAAAGGAGAGTTTGAAGGTCAAATAGTTAATCAATACTTTTGTTTGGAGTCAATATTATTTTTAAGTAAAAACATAGTTAATGGCTTTAGGCAGCTCAATAAGATGGAGATGTTCACAGATTTAATGGTGAACATTTTCTTTTTTACATGGGATAATCAATCAAATCAGAAATTAATCGATCAGGTTAATTTTGTATGTGATAATCTAATCGGATACAAAGTAGATTTATTTAATTATGATATTAGGAGGATAATTAATGGGGGCAGTGATAAGCATAGTGCGCAACAAACAAGCAGCTTGGCAGCAAGTTGAAGATAATATTATTGTTGTAACCAGTCAAACAAGGAAAATGCATATTTTGCAAGGAGTCGGCGGCCGGATATGGCAATTACTTGAAAATCCCGTAAAACAGGATGAATTGATCGCGCATATTCAAAGGGAATATGATGCTCTTGATTGGCAGATACAAGAAGATGTGGAGAGATTTTTAAAAGAGTTATTAGAAAAAACAATGATTGAAATAACTGGATGATTTAATGAAAACAATCTGGGATAAAGTAAAGCAAGATTTAAAGAGAAAATCAATACCGCTTAATGTAGTGATTGAGCTGACAAGACAGTGCAATATAAGTTGTTGTCATTGCTATAATTTTAAAGATAACGCGGAGCTCAGTTTTACTCAGGTCAAGGATATTGCCAGGCAGTTAAGAGAGGCGGGAACTTTATTTTTATCCTTAACCGGCGGAGAGATTTTTACAAAGCAGGATATCTTTGAGATCTGTTTGTATTTGCGCCAGATGAGTTTTGATCTGTCGATCTTTACTAATGGGACATTGATTAATCAGAATAATATTAATCCTATTCAGGATCTGGGTTTGAGTGAAGTCGGGATAAGTATTCAAGGCGCGTCGGCAAAAACTCATGATAAGATCAGCGGTGAAAATGGGTGTTTCGAAAAATCAATAAAGGCCATCAGGTTATTAAAGAGTAAAAACATTCCGGTTAATTTAAAATGCACTTTAATGCGGGATAATATTGCTGAATATACACAGTTGATTAAGCTTGCTGATTCGCTGGGAGTGCCGTGTATTATTGATCCAATTATATCACCTAAAGATGATGGGTCTAAAGATGTTTTAAATCATCGCTTAAATCAAGAACAGATGTTTGCTTTTTATCAGGCTGAATTGTCTCGGCAGCAAGGTTTTGTGGCCAAAAATGGCGATGATTTTACTTGTCCGGCAGGCTCGGTGATGGGATCTATTTCCGCAACAGGAGATGTTTATCCCTGTATTCAGCTGCCGGAAAAATTAGGTAATGTTTTTAAAACTGATTTTAAGGATATATGGCTAAATTCAGAATTTTTAAGTAAACTACGGAAAAGCGCGCAAATCAGGGAATGCAAAAACTGCAAGCTAATTACTTATTGCACAAGGTGTCCTGGCTTAGCTTATCTTGAAGATGGTGATGCCTTTGGAATATCCAGCATAGCCTGCCTTAATGCCGAAATTTACGCGAAAATAAACCAAAATCTAAAACTAAGTGAGGGCTATGAATAATCGGCTGATTAAAAAACTTACCGGGCAGATAATTATAATCGTTGTGATTATCGCGGCTGTATTTTTCTTTTTGATAAGCACGCAGACTAAAGAGCTTAAGTCTCGGATTATTGATAAGGCTGGGTTGTTTTCGGCTATTCTGGGAGCGCATTTAGATAATATAATTGGGAATAATTTACGGGCATATGCGGCTTTGCAGCAAAATGTCGAGCAATTAACCACAAGTAATGAGGATATTGAAGAAATTATTATTATTGATCAGGAAAAAGTGGTTATAGCTGCCAGCGATGAAAATCTGATTGGTAAGCTTCCGGAATCGGCGCATATCGCGATAATCGATGAGGTTATTAAGACTAAACGTTCCAGAGCGGTTGTTCGCTCTGAACTGGGGCGGGAAATTGTGATCCATTTTTTGCCTTTATTTGCCGCGGATACAAATAAAAACGAGCTGTTGGGGATTATGCGGATGAAAGCAAAATTCCCTTCTCAAAAAGGTGAGATTGTTACTGCTTTGCGAAAAAATCGTAATGCGTACTATAAAGAAGAAGCTTTGCGTTTTGCGACATCACTTTCCAAATCGCTGGAATTGGTTTTAGCTGAAGTAAAAAGAAATTCAGCGTATTTAGATGATTTAATCAGCAATATGTTAAAAGATAAAGAAATTCGCGATATAAAGATATTTTTAAAAGATTTAGAATTTTTAATATCGGCAACTATGGGCAGAGGTAATTTAGCTTTAAATGAGCAAGAAAAATTAATTTATCTTAAGGTGATACAAGATGAAAAAATAATTACTCATAAAGTGGGAAAAAAGGAATATTTAACTGAAATTATCAGCCCGCTGTATATAAGTTTAGATAATCAAAGAAAATCTCTGGGCGCGGTGGGGATTGTGATTTCAGCTGAGCAGGTGACTTCTTTGATCCGCATAAGGAGAAATTATATTATTTTAATGAGTTTTGTGATTATCTGCGCTTTTGTGCTTATAATCGGAATATTTTTTAAGTTGTCGATTATTGGACCAATTCGGGCCCTTACTAATATGACCAAAGGAATTGCTCATGGAGATTTTTCTAAAAAAGTTATGCTTGCTGCTAATGATGAAATAGGAGATTTAACCAAAGCATTTAATCATATGGCCGATGAACTGGCGGGTTCAAAAAAAGAAATTGAAGATTGGAATCTGCGGCTGCAAGATAAAATTGAAGCAGT